>NZ_PNOZ01000059.1:0-39386 GCF_002879555.1 Verrucosispora sp. ts21
CACCGCACCCCTGAAAACCAGCTAACCAACTGTCCATCAAACCCGGGGCTTGACAGTGATCCCGTACCACCGGTGGTGCCCGATGAGCCAGCCGGCTGCTCCCCGCGCACGCGGGGGTGATCCCCGGGCAGGTGACGTCGTGACGTACCTGCTGGCCTGCTCCCCGCGCACGCGGGGGTGATCCCGTGATCCCCGGTACGCCGATCGCCTACGGGGTCTGCTCCCCGCGCACGCGGGGGTGATCCCCGTTCGGGCGGCTCGGATGAAGCCGGGAGACACTGCTCCCCGCGCACGCGGGGGTGATCCTCAGCACCAGCGACCCGACCAGCGCCCCGCGTACTGCTCCCCGCGCACGCGGGGGTGATCCGGACCTGTGCCGGTCGGCCGGAGTGCCGGCGGTCTGCTCCCCGCGCACGCGGGGGTGATCCCGCGGCACCGGGTTCGGTGACGGTGGCTTCGGCCTGCTCCCCGCGCACGCGGGGGTGATCCCGGAGATTTCGCGCAGAAGCCGGGCTGGGAAAACTGCTCCCCGCGCACGCGGGGGTGATCCTCACTAAGCGCTTACCGGTCTCGATGACGTGGCCTGCTCCCCGCGCACGCGGGGGTGATCCCATCCAGCGCGAACTGGCCGAAGAGTTGCTGGGCTGCTCCCCGCGCACGCGGGGGTGATCCCATCACGCCGGGCTCCGCGCCGCACGGTGAGGGCTGCTCCCCGCGCACGCGGGGGTGATCCCGCCGAGACCAGTGAGAACACGGTGGAGGATCCCTGCTCCCCGCGCACGCGGGGGTGATCCCATGAACAGGTTTCGCATTGGGGACGTTGTGACCTGCTCCCCGCGCACGCGGGGGTGATCCCCACTTCCTAAGTGCGGCTGTTCTTTGACTTCCCTGCTCCCCGCGCACGCGGGGGTGATCCCACCGAACCGCTCGTCGCGCTCCAGGGCGTACTCTGCTCCCCGCGCACGCGGGGGTGATCCCAAGTTTGAACCCTTTACCTTGTGGCGTGTTCTCTGCTCCCCGCGCACGCGGGGGTGATCCCGCGTCGACCATGGCGATCTGCGCTTCGGCGGCCTGCTCCCCGCGCACGCGGGGGTGATCCCTCGTCGAGGCGGATGGCCTTGTCGGCGGCGATCTGCTCCCCGCGCACGCGGGGGTGATCCGTGCCCATCCTCGCGAACGAGTCCGGGGGGTTGCTGCTCCCCGCGCACGCGGGGGTGATCCCAGGACCGCATCCACCGCGAGCAGCGCCAGGCACTGCTCCCCGCGCACGCGGGGGTGATCCCGGGCCGTCCTCCAGCGGCAGATAAGCCGCCGGCTGCTCCCCGCGCACGCGGGGGTGATCCCCGGGTGGCGGTGTCCGGCGCTGTCATGCAGGACTGCTCCCCGCGCACGCGGGGGTGATCCGGTGCAGCTGCACAGCTCGGTGTTGCAGGGCTTCTGCTCCCCGCGCACGCGGGGGTGATCCCAGGCCGTGGACCCAGGACCCGGCCGACTGTCGGCGCCGCGTGGAACTGGCTATGGCACACATTCTGGGAGTCGCGTTCGTCGGGGTTCGGGGTGCCCGGGGTGAGGACCATCTCGGCGTTTCCGCATCTGATCGGCCTGCGGCTGGAAGCGGTGGTGGTCCGGGCGGCGGCGTCGCGGACAGCGCGGGCCTCGTGCGTGGCCTGTGGGACCTGGTCGGGCAGTGTGCATCGTCGCTATTTGCGGCGGCTGGCCGACGTCAGGTTGGGCGGCCACGAGGTGTTGCTGGCGTTGACGGTCCGCCGGTTTAACTGAGTCGATAATGGATGCCGGCGACGGACGTTCGTTGAGCAGGTACCCGGGCTCACACGTCGGTATGCCCGTCCCACGGTCCTGGCGGCCGGTGACCTGCAAGCGGTCGAGTTCATCTGGGGCTGTCTTCTTCGCCTGGTTTCGGGATCGCCACCGAGGTGTGGCCGATCTCTGGAGAACGGCGCCCGAAGCGGCGGCGTTTTGATGCCTTGCTCCAGCCACGTGACAGGGCTGGGTTGTAGGTCTTCCGGTCGGTGGGTCGACGGATCAGCGTAATGCCGTCGAGGTCGACAGGCTGCCAGTGGTGGTCGTGGACCTGGAAGCACAGCCGTTGTTCACCTGGCTGCTGATAGACGAGCAGGGCTCGACCCGGGCCAGCCATCTCGACAACTCTGGACCAGAGACGCTGGCGAATTCGGCTGTTCACGTGGCCCACGTACACGCCTGCGGAAATTTCCAGTAACCACTGAGTCAGGTGTCCGCGGAGCCCTTCGGGACAGGCGGTCAGGCTGATGACGGTCATCAGAAGTCAACTTCTCCGCCATAGTTGCGACCGCTGGTGAACTCGTAGCCGCTCTCATCCCACAGGCGCACCGTGTCGTTCTCCGCTTCTCTGTCGAGCCACTCCTCATCGATCGGCCCGGTCGGGCCGGGACTGAGCAGCAGACTGCGGATGTCGCGTACGCATCGGTCGAGAAGAGCACCGTCGTGGATACGGTCGCGGACGGCACGCCGGGTGTCCGATCCGATGTCGGTCGAGCCGCTGGCGGCGACGTCGAAGGCGACCCGAATAGTGTATTCGGCCTTGTAGAGGTCGGCGATGTCGTAGACAAAGGATCGGTCGTGCCCGGTGTGGACGAATCCCAGGCCGGGTGAGGCGCCAACAGCGACGATGACGGCGTGCACCACGCCGTACAGGCAGGCGTGGGCGGCGGACAGTGCCTGGTTGACGGGGTCGCTGCTGGTGAAGTCGTCTGGGTTGTACTCACGGTTGTTCCAGTTCACACCGGTCCGCTTGGCGTGCTCGCGGTAGCTGCGACGTACTCGGGCTCCCTCTTTGCCGCGGAGCTGCTGCATGGTGAGGGCGGTGGTGTCTTCGCCCGGAAAGCGCATCCGATACATCTCCCGGGCCACCTGGAGCCGCCGATCGCGGTGCGTGACGGCGGTGGCCTGGGCGACAAGGAGCCGGCTGGATCGGGCGAGTGGACGTCCGTGCGCGTAGTAGCGCACGCCGTGTTCGCCGACCCAGACCACGGTGGCGCCGTTGTCGGCGAGCAGCATCATCGCCTGCTGGGTGATGCTGGTGCCCGGTCCGAGCAGGAGCACGCCGACCGTGGCGGCCGGGACGTGAATGATCCCCTTGTCGTCGGTTGTGGTGATCGCGTTGCTGTCGCGGTGGATGACGCAGCGTTCGAGGTAAATGAAGCTGAGCCGATCCTGTACGCGGTTGAGATCGGCCAGTTCCGCCGGTGGGACGCCGGGGATCTTCACCGGTTGCCCTGGACGGGAGCGAGGGTGAGAAGGCCGCAGCCGTACGCCTTGGCGTGGCCGATTCCGCCGGTCAACGCACGCCGCAAGGTGTGGGCGTCGGTGACGTGGAGGATGCCGTCGTAGGTGGCCGTGGTGAGGGTGACGGTTCCCATGCCACGTTTGAATGACTGCGTCTGGCGCCGGTGCAGGCGAAGGTTGGGGCGGCCGTCCTGTTGGGTCGCCAAGGTAAAGCCGTGTCGCTCGGCCCGGGCGAGCAGCCATGCGATTTGTTCGTGCTCGCGGAGGTAGCCGAAGCGCTGCGTCTCCTTCGCCTCGGCGGTCTTTCGCCCGCTGTGGGTCGGGTTGGCGGTAAGCCGGAACGCCCACTCTTGGCCCGCTCGTAGCGAGGCGAGCAAGCCGTCGTACTCCCGGGTCGTCCAGGCTTCCTCGCTGGTGGGCCAGCCGGCCTGCTCGACCAGGTGGGTGAGGTCGGGTCGTCCGGGACTGGCTATGTAGAGGTGAACGGTGGCCGTGGCCGGGGTGTCGAGCCGCCACAGCGTACGAACTCCGGGGCGCTCGTAGTCGGCGGCGTCGGCGAACGCGGCGCGGACGGCCGCGTGCATGGCGTGTGGCGAGGAGAGCAGTTTGCGCGCGTTGCGGCGGGCGGCGTTGATCTGGAACCGGGTGAGGAACATGGTCAGCCTCCCAGCAGGCTCAGCGGGTCGTGCTCGGCGACACCGGCCCGCTCGGCGAGGTCATTGGTGACGTCGGCGTGGCGGCGCACCACGGACCGCCAGGTGTGCTGCCGATGCGCGGGGTCGAAGCTGACCGGCTCGTCAGGAACGGTCTCGGTGACCGGCTCGCCTTGACGCGCGTCCCGGATGATCTCCAACCGGACGGTGCGGGCTGCCTTCTTGCGGTGCCAGTCGGCGGCGAGCCAGGGCCATTGGCTCAGCGCGTCGTCGAGGGTGTCGTCGTGCACGCCGAGGCTGATCGGGCCGACCGGTGGGCAGGATCGACGGCCGAGGTAGAGGGGGAACTGGGGCCGGTCCAGTGCCTCGGCCAGGCCAGTCAGCAGGGTCTGTTCGCCGCTGACGGCGGCGAGGAAGACCGCGTCGGACAGGTAGAAGCGGTAGGTCAGTGGTGCGCTGCGGCGGCCGTCGAGGGACCGGGCCGTCTGGAAGTCGCGCAGGATCTGGCCGGTCTGGTCCAGGCGTACGCCGAATTGGAGGCCGAGCAGGTCGGTGAGCGGTTCGGTGCGTCGCATGCCCTTGGCGGCGGCGAGCAGTCCGATGACGCCGCTCTTGGTCGGTGCGATCTCGGTGCCCCGGCGGGCGAAGCGGCTGGACGAGCCCCAGGATTGCAGTGGGCCGGCCAGCTTCAGCAGCAGCACACTCATGCCGGCTGCCCGAGTGCCACGGTGACCTGCTCCCCCACGCCCGCGACGAGTTCGCTGAAGGTGACCGCCTTGCCCAGGTCAGTGAGTACCGCGGTCCGCTCGCCAACCTGGGTGACCCAGCTGCCGACAGGCCGCTCGCCGTAGGCGCTTTCGACCGCCACGGTGTGCATCGCCAGCGCCTCGGCGGCCAGTTCGATGCGTCCGGCGGCGTGGGTCTCCCGGATGGGTGTCTCGAAGGCGCCGACCAGGTTGATCGGCTGGGTGTCGCGCAGCCGCACCAGCACGGCGTCCGGAAGGGTGCGGTGGGCGAAGGTGTTCTGCTTGCCGGTCGGCATGCTGCGCGCGAACGCGCTCAGGAACGCTTCGACGGCCGCCCGGGTCGCGGCGGCGTCGCCGAGCGTACGGTACAGGGCGTCGACATCGATGGTGGCGTACCGGTACAGGGTGGACGAGTTGAACTCGATGGTGCCGATCATGCCGGCCCCCGTTTCGGCGGCGTCGGCCTTGCGGTCGTCGACGGCGGTGAAGTAGTCGAACTCGTTGTCGACGGCATGGACGCTGATGGCGTGGGAGACCTGGCAGGCGGCGTCGACGTTGATGTCGGTCATGTCGGCGACCATCCGGCCGAACATCGCGATGTCGACGGAGTGCTCGGAGGCGACCAGCGCCTTGAAGCGGGCCTTGTCGAGGGTGCCCCCGGCCCGCGCTGCCTCCAGTGCAGCGGCGGCGAGATTGTCCAGCTGCCGGTGGCTCAGGAACAGCAGGTAGCCGGACTCGACGTCCTTCGTCTCGCCCTTTTTCTTGTCGACCTTGGCCAGCCCACCAGCCACGAAGGTGTCGGCCGCTAGCGTGGACGCGGCCTCCTCGGACATGCTCGGGTCGAGTGCCCGGATCCGCGCGGCGAGGGACTCGCCCACACGCTTGGTCCGCTCGCCCAGCTGAGAACGATCGAGCAGGTCGACGAAGGCCAGCCGGATGGCCCGCTTCCACGCCTGGCTGGACACCCGCGCCCGACGCACACCTCCGTAGACGGCGGTCTTCGGCGAGCCGGTGTCGTCGCGGTTGAGGTTGCTCGGCGGTACGGTCTGCAGGGCGTAGACGTCGATGATGGTGCGGCTCATGACGGGTCCTCCTCGGGGTTGTCGGTGACAGGAGCGTCAGCGTCGGCGCTGGGTCGGCTGCGGAAGAACTCCCGACCCCAGATCGCCTGGATTGTGGGGCGGCGGCCAGGGATGCGGAGGGTCTGAAGATCGTCGGCGAGCAGGCCGTAGTCGAGTGGGATCTGGTGCTCGCGCAGCATCGTGATCAGGCTGCGCAGGTGGTAGATGCTTTCGTGGTAGGTGCTGGCGGTGCCGAGCGCGGCGAACCGACGCCGTACCCCGTCCGGTCCGGTCGATCTGCGGACCAGCTCGGCCATGGCCTGGCCCAGCCCGCGTCCGTCGGCGTGCATCCGTTCCCGGCGGGACTGCTGGTGCAACGCGTACAGGGTCACCGCGTCGTGGGCGGCCTGTTCGGCGTCTGTCGGCTCGGTGTCGTCGGCCGGGCGGCGGCCCAGCAGATGCTCCGGGACCTGCACGTACCGCTCCAGGCTGAAGTCGAAGCCGGGGGTCCGGCCGATACCGCGCCGCAGCCGCGCGAGGGCGCTGACCGCCTCGGGTTGCGGCACGGTGCTCAACACCCGCGCCTGGAGGCGGCCGATGGTCCTGGCGACATGTTCGCCGAGTTCGCGGCGACGTCGGTGCCGCGTCTTCTGGGCCGGGCCCGCCGGCTCGGCCTCCACTGCCGTGGTCATGCTGGTTGCTCCTGTCTCTGCTGCGGGGACTCGACCCCCATCGGCAACGCCTTGGCCAGACCGGAGCGGAACCACGCCTCGGCCTGCGAGCTGGAGTAGTGGACATCCCGGCCGGCGCGATCCTTGCCGGCGCGGCCGACCCAGGCCGTCGGGCCTGCCGCTTCCACCAGCCCGGCACCGAGCCGGCTGATGGCCCGCCAGACCAGCCGCTGCCACTGACCCCGCTCGGCGGCTGGGTCGCTGTCCGGACCCAGGCGTGCCAGCCAGTCGCGGAACTGGCGGTCCAGCAGGGCGTACGCGCGCTCGGCGGCGCGGTCAGCGGCGCCGCTGTCGGTGTCCCGGCTTCCGGCGGCGCGGGCCAGGTTGTCGGCGAGCCTGCGCAGCACCGTCACCGCGGCCTCGGCGTCGCCGGCCGCGTCGACGGCGGTCGCGCGCAGGGCGGAGTCTGCCACCAGCAGCAGCACGTTCATGGTCAGCGCGTCGCTGAACACCTCGTCGACGACCGACTGCTTGGCACCGTAGGTGATGCTCACGGCACGGGTGCGGGTCTGGAAGTCCGTGCCGACGACGCCGGTGACGGTGAGCCGGGCCAGCCACTGCACCACCATCGGCGCAAGCCGCTGCGGCGGCTCGCCGCCGGGCGGTGGCGGCACCGGCAGGAGGGTTTGCAGCCCTCGCCACAGGGCCCGGCCGTGGTCGTGCGGTCGGGGCAGGTAGATCGGGGTGCGTTTCTGCTCGCGTTCGCGGGGTGCGCTGCGGCCCCACACACTCATGGGTTCCAGCAGGTGCCGGTCCTGCCAGTCGAGCCGGTCGCCGTTGGCGATCAATGCTCCGGTGATGCCGTCGGCATCACCGAACAGCCGGATCCGGCGGGACTGCCAGGTGTAGAGGCTGAGCAGTCCGTACGGGCCACGCGTCGAGGCGGGTTCCTCGGCTGCGGTGTGCGGCTCACGCTCCCACACCGGCAGGTCCCGATCGTCGGCTTCCCGCCAGGCGGGCGCGACAGGCACCAGGTTGAGCAGCAGGCTCTCCCACAGGTCAGCGCCTTCCAGGTGGACGCCACCCAACCACCCGACGGACCCCGCGCCGATCGGATAGCCCTTGCCGTTCTTGGCCTGCGGGTCACCGACCGCTCCGGTCTTGATGCCGGAGCTGTCGTACGCCTGGCAGTGCACCAACCAGCGGGCCGCCTCCGCCGGGCTGATCGACTCCATGCCGCGCCCGGCACGGGTGGTCAGGAACGGCATCCCGTTCGGTACGTCGGCGATCAACCGTTCCAGGCCGTACGTGTTCTCCTTCGCCGCCCGCAGGTCGGCCACCTGGTAGAACGGCTGCTGCGGATGCAGCAGGTCGAACCTGTCCCGGAACACGTCGAGATATTCGGCGATGTCGTCGCTGGGCAGCCGACGGGCCCGCCACAGCGTGCGCCAGGCGGCTTCCCCCGTAGGACCGTTCGTGGTGCGGTGCAGGACCGCCAACGCGAGTCGCAGGATCGCGAAGCTCTGCGTGGGCAGCTCGCACGCGATCATGCGCAGGTCGCCGGCCTGCTCGAACAGGCCGCGCAGCGACACCTCGCGGCGCGTGCCCGCGACGTCCAGCACGGGAATCCACGCCTGGTCAACCAGCGAGAACCCGGTGGGCTGTGGGGCTGGGGTCACCGTGTCACCTCCTTCTCGAATTCGATGGGATTCAGGGCGTGGCGCGGGTGGTGCGCAACCCTTCGTCCGGGTCGTAGTGCAGGTCGAAGCCGGCGACCGAGGCGGTCCCGTCGGTGTTGATGTCGAGCACCACTTCCCCGGCCAGCCACGGACTGTCCTGCCAGGCCCGGAGGTCGTGTCGCTGTTCCAACTCGGCGATGACCTCGTCGACCACGTCGGCGGCAGTCATCGCCCGCGGCAACGGTAGGGTGCAGCGCGCAATCATCCGAGGCAGTGACCGTCGGGGAGGGCTGCTGGTCGGCACGAGTACCCCGCCCCCGTCGATCCACGGGGGAAGGGTCAGGCCCTGCGGGCTGCGGACCAGGAGTAGGACTTCGAGGGAATCGGCGTCGGTGTCGCGAACGTGGCCCTGCGCCACACGCTCCTCGGCGTCGCCGACGCCGCCGGAGAGCCAGCCGATCAGGGGTACGCCTGGTTCGGCGACGCCGGCCAGGCGGAAGCTGTCGGCCTTCGACTCCTTGCTGGCGATCTCGTCGCGTTGTTTCGTCTCCGCTTCGACGATGCTGGGCTGCCAGGACTCGGGGCCGACCGGCGCGTCGCCGTAGGCGGTCTGGGTGATCGGCGAGATGTCGTGCGGCAGCCGCACCGGCATGCCGTCCAAGTGCGGCAGGAGCACCGCGGCGCTGCGCAGCAGGGTGGCCGGCTGGTACACGCGTCGTGATCCGGTGACCGGCTGGGGTGGTTCGACGCTCCAGTCGGCACCGGTGATCCAGCAGGTCGCCTCGGTGAGCCGGGCGGGTCGGTCGGCGCGGGGGTGGCGGTGCAGCCGTCCGATACGTTGCAACACCAGGTCGACCGGAGCCAGGTCGGTGACGAGCAGGTCGAAGTCGATGTCCAGGGACTGCTCGGCGACCTGGCTGGCCACCACCACATGCCGGTGAGGGCGGTTGTTGCTGCCCGGTGGGCCGAACGTGTCGCGCAGCCAGCGGTCCTTGGCCGCGCGGTCGACGGCCATGAAGCGGGAGTGCGCCACCGACACGGGTGTATCCGGCCCGAGGGCCGCGCGGAGCACGGCAGCGGTCTCCTGGACCCGGGCCACGGTGTTGCGGACGACGAGGGCGCAGCCGCCCTCAGCGAGCCGGTCCCGCAGCAGATCCACAAGTGCGGGCAGGTCGTCGGGCAGCCGTCGCAGCGTGACGTCGATCCCGCGACCGGAGTCGCCGCAGCTGATGGCGGCGGCGCCACGCTGGTCCGTGGAGACGGTGACCAGGGGATACCGCAGGTCGCTGCGCAGGGCAGCGTACGGGTCGACCTGCGGTCTGCCTCGGTCGCGCCAGGTCAGCGGCGGCGGAGGGCCGAGGCGACCGTCGTCGTACGCCTTCATCAACTCGGCCCGCCGGTGTGCCGGCAACGTCGCCGAGAGGACCACCACGGGTACGCCGTAAGCGCCGAGCCATTCCAGTGCCCGGTCGAGGAACCGGCCCATGTAGACGTCGTAGGCGTGTGCCTCGTCGATGACGACGACCTTGCCGGCCAGGCCGAGGTGCCGCAGCACCAGGTGCTTGCTGCGCAGCGCGGCGAACAGCAGTTGGTCGATGGTGCCGACGACGAAGCTGGACAGCATCGTCCGTTTGGTGCCGGCAAGCCAGCGGTGCACGCCGATGTCGGCACCTCCGGCGTCCTCGCCGATGCCGCTGGGCAGCGAGGTTGTCCGCAGGTGGTCGTAGTCGGGGTTGAGGGCGGCCTTGCCGTGGGCCAGGCGCACGTCACGGTCGCCTCGGCCGACCTGTGTGTCGGGCAGCCGACGCAGCCAGGACAGCATCCGGCCGAACATGGCGTCGCTGGTGGCTCGGGTGGGCAGGGCCAGGTAGCAGCCGGATGCGCCGGTACGCCGGGCCAGGATCTCCACCGCAGCCAGGGCTGCCTCCGTCTTGCCCTCCCCCATGGCCGCCTCGACGATCATCATCCCGGGCGTGGGCATGGTCTCGGCCAGGTCGACGACGGTGCGCTGCACCGGACGTGGTGTCGCCCCCGTGGGCAGCGCGAATCGTGCCCTGAACAGCTCGTCCACGTTGGCTGGTGGAGCGGTGGGTCGCCAGGGCACGGGCAGGTCCACCAACTCCCACCCGGTTCGTAGCCGATCCTCGTCGCTGCCCGTCAGCAGGTACGGGAAGTAGTTCTCGTTGCTGGCGATCCAGTCGGCGACGATGACCAGGCCGGTGAGCAGCGCCTGCACCGGTTGTGACAGGGCGACGCCGTTCCAGTCGGCGAGTCGGTCGCCGGCGCGGGACCGTTGTGTCATCCAGGTCAACAGTTCGTGCTGCACGTGCTGCCAGGCGGGGCCGCCGAGCAGGTGGGGACGCACCCGCACGTCACGCAGGCCCATGTCAGTCGGCGGAACGCCGTGGTGTCCGCCGACGACGACGGCGAACGGGTGCGGGTCGGTCCAGTCCTGCTGGTGCAGCCAGTCGGCCAACAGCACGTGCCCGGCGGTGGCGTGCGGGGCGTACCTGCGGTCAGCCTTGATCAGATCCCGCTGGTAGCCAAGGCCGTGGTCGCGCATCCGCTCCGCGAGGTTGTACGCCTGATAGGCGAAGGCGGGGGTGGCCTTGCCGATGTCGTGGATGCCGGCGAGCCACACGAGCAGGGTGCGGGCGTCGGCTTCTGCGCCGGGCAACTCGTCGGCGATGCGGTGCCGGGCGGCGCGGCCCAGCCAGTGATCCCACAGTTGTCCGGCCACGTCGGCGGTGTCGGCCAGGTGCCGCCACAGCGGCAGCCACCCCACCGGTGAGGTTCCCCGGCGGTCGGTCTTACCCCAGACTGCGCGTGCCGCCACGCCCAGCGTTGGGGCATCGGCGCTGACACGGGCGTTCATCGGACCACCGGCAGCAGCGGGCTCGGGGTGCCGCTGTGGGACAGGTAGAGCACGTCCCGGGCCCGGGTCAGCGCGACGAACAGCAGGCAGCGCTCACGTTGGAGATCCTGCCGGTGTGCGTGTGGATCCTCGGCCGCCGAGGTGAGCGCGTGTGGTGCCGGGAGCACGCCCGCGTCGAGCCCGACGACCGCGAGGCACTGGAACTCCAGTCCTTTCATCCGGTGCATGGTGGCTACCCGCACGCCGTCGGTGCCGCGTTTGTCGTCGGCGACGGGGATGTGGGCATCGTTGAGGATCCGACCGACGGCCTTGACCAGTTGACCGGTGCGGACGGCCACTCCGACCGCGTGCGGTTCCACGCCCTGGTCCAGCCAGGTGCCGACCCGTTCGATCAGCGCCTCGCACTCGCCGTCGCGGCTGACGTGCGCGGCCAGCTCGGGTATCCCGCCCCGGGTGACCGAGCGGTATCCCCGCAGCGTGTCGTCCTGCCCGTCGAGCCCGACCGTGGCGTCACCGCCGAGGACCTTGACCGACAGGTCGAGGATCTCGTGGGTGGTCCGGTAGTTGACGCTGAGTCGGCGGGTGCGGCCCCGAACCTCGATGCCGAGTTGGGCCAGTGACACGTGGCTGTCGTAGATGCGCTGGTACGGATCGGCAAGCAGGAACATGTCGTTGGGGCCGGGTGCGACCAACGCCCGCAGCAGGCGCCACTGTGCCGGGTGCAGATCCTGCCCTTCATCGACGATGACGTGCCGATACGGTGCCGGTACGCGGCGGGCGATGGCGGCGGCGTCGTCGGCGAGTTGGGTGTGGGTGCGTAGCCGCCGCTTGGCCAGCGCCCCGGTCACCGTCTCGATCACGGTCCACACCTGGTCGCGATGCGCGGCGCGCAGGCCGGCGCCGCGACCCCGGCGGGTGGCCTCGCGGTACGCCTCGCGGGTGGTCAGCTGTTGGGCCAGCACCACCTGCTCCCACTCGTGCCGCAGGAAGGCGGGGCTGTAGGTGGTGACCTGGCCGGCGCGGTTGAGGTAGGTCGGGCCTGCCTTCGCGGCGGACTCCCACAGCTGGTCGACGATCTCACCGTCGGCGACGGTGACGCGGCCGTTGCCTCGGGTGACGATCTCGTAGGCGAGCTTGTCGACGCTGATCACGTCGATGCGCGCCCGCACCGCCGGGTCGCTGGTGAGCCGGTAGAGCTGTCGAGCGAGAGCCTCAGCAAGAGCGCGAGTGAACGTGGTCAGCAGCACCTTCTCGCCATCGGGCAGCCGCTCGGCGAGGAACACCGCCCGGTGCAGGCCAGTGACGGTCTTGCCGGTGCCGGCGCTGCCGGTGACGAGTGCGGGTCCGCTGTAGGTGTCGCGGTAGGCGACGTCCCGCTGGGTCGGATGCAGGAAGGTGCGCCACACGTCGAACGGGTGGGCGAGGATGGCCGCGAGTTCCACCGGGCCTGAGACGAAAGCGATCCGCTCGGGGGTGCGTCGCGCGGCGGTCAGCAGGTCGTCGGTGTCCACCCCGGACACCGTCCGGTCGGCCAGTTCCGCCCAGACCTCCTCCACGGACAGCCCGCTGGCCAGGCCCAGCAGCACGTCGAGTTGGCTCTCCGGTAGGTGCCCGGCCAGGCTTTCGAGTTGCTTGTCGGTGGCGATGACGCGCAGTAGCGGCAGCAGATCCTCATCCACCCCGAGCCTGGTGAAGTCGGCGACCGAGACGTGGGTGAACAGTCCGACGCTCGCCGGTGGCGCTTCGGCACGGGTGAACTCCTCGATGCCGGCCTGGTCCCGCATCTCCAGCACACCGAGGGCCTGGTTGACGGTGAAACGGCGGCTCACCGCGAAAGCGATAGCGTCGTCGTGGGGCAGGACGTCAAGCAGGGCGTACCTGTCTTCTCCGAGAGCGAGCACCACGCCGCGGTAGAACTGGTCGATCCGGATGGTGCGGATGTTCGGGTCCCGTGCGCCGGTCAGCTTCTCCAGGTGTAGGCCCGCGTGCGTGTGCTCGGCGAACTTGCCGATGGCGGCGTCGACGGCGCGCTGCACCCGGCGTTGCAGCCGGGCGTAGGTGGGTAGGAAGTCCCGGCCGATGGCCAACTCAGCCATACATCCCCCGATGACGGGCACCTGGGCCCAGCCAGGAGCGAGATGGACGGAACTGTCACGCGCCGGACAGGGCCGGCGGTCTGATTCACGCAGCATGGACGGCGGGCACGAACGATTCCCGCTCCGCATCGAGCCCCATCATGCACCTTGTGAACCGTGCTTGCAAGCATCGGTCCGTTGTCGATGTTCACCGAAGCGGCTGCGGCGCGCCGGTCGGGTGTTCCTGACCGTGACCAAAACGGCCGCTATGCTGGGCGGCGTGGTGCCCGGCACGAGCCTCAAGGACCGCTATCGGCTGGCCCGGTCTCCGTTGGCGCACAAGGGGATGAGTGAAGTCTGGCCCGCGCACGACGCACTGCTCGACCGGCCCGTCATCGTAAAGTTCGTCGCTGTCACGGAACTGGATCTGGTACGCCGCTTCCGCCGCGAGGCACTGCTCACCGCCCGCCTCGACCATCCCGGCGTGCCCGCCGTCTACGATCTCGGCGAGCACGCCGGCCACCCATACCTGGTCCTTCAGCAGATCAACGGCATCGCCCTGTCGGACCTGGTCGCTGAACACGGTCCACTCCCGATCGGCTGGGTGGCCGCCATCGGAGCCCAGATCAGCAGCGTCCTGCTCGCTGCCCAGCGACTCGGGCTCGTGCACCGCGACATCAAGCCCAGCAACGCCATGCTGGAGCCGAGCGGCGCGGTCAAGGTGCTCGACTTCGGGCTGGCCGTCACGCCCGACGACGACCGCTACTCGCGGATCACCCAGAGCGGGCAGGCGCTCGGCACATTCGGCTACATGGCGCCGGAGCAGATCCTCGGCCAGCGGATCGACCACCGCGCCGACCTGTACGGGTTGGGAGCGACCCTGTTTGACCTACTCACCGGCACCGCGCCCTTCGACGGCCTGACGACCATGACCACCGTGCGGCAGCAGATGGGCGCCACCCCACCACGGCCCGCCACGCTGCGACCGGAGACCCCGTCCGTGCTCGACGACCTGGTGCACGCACTGCTGGCGTCCGCCCCCGACAGCCGGCCGGACAGCGCCGCCGACGTCTACCGCGTGCTGGCACCGCTGGCTGGGAATCTGCCACCGATTCCCGGCGTACTGGACGATTCCGTCACCGCGGTCCAGGCGTACGCCGCGATCGTCGGACGCATACCGCCGCAACCAGGCCCCACCATCGCACCCGCTGCCGCACCGTCCGCCCTCGACCTGGGGCAGGCCGTGCGACAGGCGGAGCAGATGCAGGCCGCAGGCGAGTTCCGCGCCGCCGCCCGGCAGTGGCGGCGACTCGCCGAGCACCGGGCACGACAGCACGGCGACGAAGATCCGCAGGTGTTCGACCTTCGACTGCGCGCCGCGCGTACCCATGTGGCGCTCGGCGAGCATCCCCGGGCGTTACGACTACTCACGGCTCTGCTGCAGGACCGGGAGCGGGTCGACGGGCCGGAGCATCCCGCCGTGCGGGAGCTACGCGAGGAGATCTCTCGGCTCAGCACGGAGCCGGCCGGCGCGCCTGCGCTCCCGCAGCAATTCGTACCAGACGCGGATCGCTGAATAACCGGGGCAGCAGCACCGCCTTCTGCTCGGCGAACCGGCGACCCCCGTAGCGGAAGATCTGGGCGCAGTTCTGCCCACGCGTCTCGGTCGTCATCGCACGCACCGCCAGTGGGGAGTACATCGTGCTGTGCTTTAGCCAGGCCGCCTCCTCGCCGTGCCGGTCGAACCCCCGGCCGCTCGCCGCATGCCCGAACACGTCGTGGACAGCGCGGAACATGTCATTCTCCCCGTCGCTGAGGTACGGATGGGGGTTGCCGCTCGCCGCGCTGGCCCACACCTTCAGCCGGCGTTGCCGCACGTCATCGATCATCGACTCGACGTCGGCATACGGATCCTCGTCAACGATGCACACTGTCACGCCCAGGCCGCCGAACTCTGCCCGCCCGACCAGGAAGTGATACTGCTGGACGGTCTCCCGGCAGAACGCCGCGTAGGCGGCGTACGCCTGCTCGTCACGATGCGGTGCCGCCACGTACGCGTCGGCGATCGCAGCGCCGAGAACGGGGTCAAGGCGCACTCGCGCGTACGCATGGAAGGCAACCGTGCCGGTGGCGCCGGAAGCGTAGCGCCGCGCGCCGCGACAGACGTGCGCGACCGGCGGAAAGCACGGGGACGCAACGGGTGACGGCGCTGCTTCGAACAAGGGTGTTCATGGTCCTCCTCAGATCGACGGGATCGAATCAGTCGGTGCTGGTCAGCGCGGTGTCGCTCCTTCCCCCACCGACGGCGAGTGCGCCTCCGCACGCGCAGCGATGTACTGCTCGCGACGGAGCAGATCACCGAGCATCCGGATCTCGGAGGCGCGACGTGCCTGACAGAGCTGGGCGATCTTTCCGACCGTGGTGCTGCGCCCACGACGTGGCATGGAACCTCCCAAGGATTGTGAATCAAACGACCGAGACTGTATCGCCTGTGAATCGCGTACACAATGCGGTTAGCCATGTTAGTGTTCACGCGTGACGAGAAAGTCGACGCTGGCCCCGAGCGAGACCACCTTGACCGCCAGCGGCATCGCCCGACTGGCCAAGGTCGGCCGGGCTGCGGTGAGCAACTGGCGACGCCGCTACGCCGACTTCCCGACTCCCGTCGGTGGTAGCCCCGCGAGCCCGTTCTTCGACGCACGGGAGGTCGAGGACTGGCTGCGCCGACACGGCAGGCTGCACCAGGCCAGCACCGACGAGTGGGCCTGGCGGCACGTCGAGAGCTACCAACCAGCAGCGGAGATCAGTGACGTGCTCGGCATCGCCGGCGCACTTCTGCTTGTCCGCGCCGACCAAGCCCCGGCCACCGGCACCGGCCTACCGACACCAAGACAGCTCGTCGCCCAGCTACGCACCCTCGACCCCGACCTGTCCCGGATGGTCGACGCCCTGCTGCCGAAGCAGTGGACCGCGCAGCTCAGCACCCTGCTGGGCACCGTCGACCAACTCGCAGCGGAACAGGGCGCCGAGTCGGCCTTCGAATACCTGCACAACCGCTACGTCTCCTCGGCCCATTCCATGTCCGGCCTGGCCGGGACACCGGACACCGTCGCCGAGGTGATGCTGGCCCTCGCCGAAAGCGGCGCGAACATCTTCGACTTCACGAGCGGCACCGGGTCGATCCTGCGGATTGCCGCCGACAAGGCCTTGACACGAGGTACGGCCACCCGCTGCTACGCCCAGGAGATCAGCCCGCAGTACGCCCTGATCACCCTGCTGCGGCTGTGGCTGCTGCACCTGCGCGCCCGACGCAGCATGGACAACGCCGAGCCGCCGGTCGTGCGCGTCGGCGACAGCCTGCTCGCCGACGCGCTGCCCGACCTACGCGCCGACGTCGTCGTGGCGAACTTCCCCTTCGGCATCCACGACTGGGGACACGACCGCCTCGCCTACGACCCCCGCTGGACCTACGGTCTGCCCCCACGCACCGAACCCGAACTCGCCTGGGTGCAACATGCCCTCGCCCACCTCGCACCCAGCGGCACCGCCGTCGTGCTCATGCCACCAGCAGCCGCGTCCCGCCCCGCCGGCCGTCGCGTCCGCGCCGAACTTATCCGCCGTGGCGCGCTACGAGCCGTCGTCGCCTTACCCGCCGGACTGATGCCGCCCACCGCCATCGGGCTGCACATCTGGGTGCTCACCCAACCCGACCCAGACCAGCCACCCCCCGGCGACATCCTCGTAGTCGATACCACCACCACCGACCGGCCGCTGACCGAAACCGTACGCGCTGCCTGGAGCGCCTACCGGTCACACGAATACGCCGAACTGCCTGGCGTCCATCGCACCGTGCCCGTGATCGACATCCTCGACGACCAGGTCGACCTCACCCCACAACGCCACCTTCCGCACGCCAACGACCCCGCCACCGACCCGGCACAGATCATCGCCAAAATCGGCGAATTCGACCACCTGCTCGACCATCTGCGGCGCGGCCTGCCAGCGGTACAACCGGCGCCAGACGGACCGCTACGCGGCGCCCCGCAGGCCGACGTCGCCGACCTTATTCGGTCGGGCAGCATCACCGTGCACCGCGCCCCCACCCGCAGCCGGTCGACGGGTGTCACCGTCACCGGCATCGTATTGACCGCCGCCGACGTCATCTCCGGCGGCCCGGCCACCGGCACGGCGACCCGCACCGCAGGCGACGAGCCGGGACCTGAGGTACGCCACGGCGACATCCTCGTCCCCGTCATCGGCCGCAGGATCAGCGCATGGGTAGCCACCCCGGAACAGGTCAGCGCCGAACTCGGACCCGGCATTCAACTCATTCGCATCGACACCACCCGCTTCGACCCGTGGTTCATCGCCGGCGTCATCTCCCGCAGCGACAACCGGCGAATCGCCGGACGCGCCTCCAGCACCGGCAACGGGGCTATACGCATCGACGTCCGGCGGCTGTCCATTCCGGTCGTGGCGCTCGAACAGCAGCACGCGTACGGACACGCCTTCCGCCAACTCATCGAATTCCGCACCACCCTGGAACGAGCATCAGCGACCGGAGTCACACTCGCCCACGAGATCAGCGACGCGCTGACATCAGGCACCCTTGGCCTCACATCCTGATCGACCCCCGATGAAGCTGGGCAGTTCGGCAGCCAGGAGCGACGACCAAACTGGTCGTCCAGAATCGAGTCGCCCGAATCTGCGGCCCTACCACCCGCGATTCGCCCGGTACGCTGCTCCCAGCCGCACATCAACAGGCACGCGCCGCCCTCGCAACACGAGTGTCGAAAGGGCCGATCTTGCGAACCAAAGTGAATGAAATCGGAGTGGTTGATCTATAGCGCCGCAGGTCAAGAAGCCTGCTCCCCGCGCACGCGGGGGTGATCCCGGGGGTGCCGGCGGGCCACGCGCGCGCAACGCCTGCTCCCCGCGCACGCGGGGGTGATCCCCGCTACCCGGCCTCCGCGCGCCGCGTCGACCCCCTGCTCCCCGCGCACGCGGGGGTGATCCCCGCAGCGCCTCAGTGAGGTATCGGGGAATGCCCTGCTCCCCGCGCACGCGGGGGTGATCCCGCCCATCCCTCCGGGCGGACGTGCAGCACGCCCTGCTCCCCGCGCACGCGGGGGTGATCCCTCGCGGCCGTCCGGCCGACCCGGCCGGCACCCCTGCTCCCCGCGCACGCGGGGGTGATCCCTGGGAGCCGATTAAGGTTACCCCGACCTACCACTGCTCCCCGCGCACGCGGGGGTGATCCCACTCCCCAGCACCCGAATAGCTCAAATAGGTCCTGCTCCCCGCGCACGCGGGGGTGATCCCGCCGTCGGTACGGCACGGCAGGGGTAGGCACTCTGCTCCCCGCGCACGCGGGGGTGATCCCCGCGAGAACGCCTACCAGCGGAAATGCACAGTCCTGCTCCCCGCGCACGCGGGGGTGATCCCACGCCGGCGCCGGTGGTGAGCGTCATGCGTACCTGCTCCCCGCGCACGCGGGGGTGATCCCAGCTCCGCAACCTGGTCGGGGGTGGCGAAGGGCTGCTCCCCGCGCACTCGGGGGTGATCCCGTGTCCAGCAGCAGACCAACGGCAACACGTCCCTGCTCCCCGCGCACGCGGGGGTGATCCCGAAATCCGCCGAGCCTACGGAGCCCTCCGCTGCTGCTCCCCGCGCACGCGGGGGTGATCCCGAGTTGCGGGCGTCCGGTGTGCGGGTGGTGCTCTGCTCCCCGCGCACGCGGGGGTGATCCCCACCGGTAGTCGCTGGCGCCGGGATGGGGGTGCTGCTCCCCGCGCACGCGGGGGGTGATCCCGTTGTACTCGGCGATCGCCGACGCCAGCTCTTCTGCTCCCCGCGCACGCGGGGGTGATCCCCCGCCTCCGAGTGCACGTACCGGCTCACGTCCCTGCTCCCCGCGCACGCGGGGGTGATCCTCGGTCAGACGGACTGGTTGTAGAGGACGGCCGCTGCTCCCCGCGCACGCGGGGGTGATCCGAGACCGAGGACACCACCGTTTGGGAGGACTCCCTGCTCCCCGCGCACGCGGGGGTGATCCCGTCTTCCTGGCCGTGCTCATGGTCGGGACGCTCTGCTCCCCGCGCACGCGGGGGTGATCCCGGGAGCACCCGTCCGACCGGCGTCTACGTGTGCTGCTCCCCACGCACGCGGGGGTGATCCCGCCTGTGACACCCGGCCGAGCCAGGCCACCTCCTGTTCCCCGCGCACGCGGGGGTGATCCTCTGTGAGGGACGTTCGGGGGGAAGGGTGGCCACTGCTCCCCGCGAACGCGGGGGGTGATCCCCACACCGAGAGGAGCACCCGATGCGCGAGTTCCTGCTCCCCGCGCACGCGGGGGTGATCCCCAGCGGACGAGTCTCATGGGGTACGCCTCCCCCTGCTCCCCGCGCACGCGGGGGTGATCCCACGATCAGCCCCAGCAGGGTGCCCAGAGTGGCCTGCTCCGGCCTCGGGCCAACCCGCCGTTCGCCCGAATGAGGCGTCAGCTTGTACGGGGCAAGTTCGTTGCCCAGCTCGTCCCCGCGGTAGGTGCAACCGATCCCGATTCCATCCAGGTGGTCAAGGATTCCAGTACGTCGTGAACGTCGCCGATGCCCATCTTGTATTGCACCGCCTTGCCGCCCTGCTCGGTGAATGCAGCGCAGTTGTCAGCACGGTCGTCGATCAGTGCAGCGTCCGCGAAGGTAAGGCCGTGTTCCGCAAGCCAGGGCCCGAAGAAGCGTTGAGGGTCTTCGGCCTTTAATGCTGCGACTTCGCTGGAACAGATGATGTCGTCGAGAATGACCGCCCAGTCCGCCAGTGTCTCGGACTGGGGGGTAGGGCGACGCCTCTTGGCCCGCGCTCGGTCGAACGTCCGCAGAAAGCAGTCCATATTGTCAGTCGCCAAGACAACCAGGACATGTGATTTGATTTTACGGAGGTCTTCGAATAACTCGGCGTTGACTCGCATCTTTGCGCAGTCGACGTATAGTCGTCGCGTGAGGAAGTCCTCGCGGAATCGGCCATCAAGCTCGACATCCATAGACTTGATGATTTCTTCCGAGGAAAGCAGTCCTTTCATCCACTCGTTGGCCTTGCTCTTGAATACCTCGGCGAGGTTCGCTTCGAGTTGCGCCTTCAGTGGATGAGTGGCGCTCTCGCGGATTGACATCCAGAAGGGGTCGCGTGACAGGACGCTGTGCCAGTCCACGAAGACGACCTTGCCGGCTAGCGGCACCTGTATCACGCGGGCGGCCCTCCTAGTTCGCAGCGGCTGTCGTCAGTAGGCCTAACGGGTGTGGGCTGCTGAGCCGGGTCTCCCAGCCGCCCGGCTCGAGCGGTTGCGCACGGTTGGACTAGTCGGGAGGCCGATGTGCAGCGATTGTCGCCGCCAGGATCGGCGGGTTCGTCAGGGCGCGGCTGCGATCTCGTGGGCGCCGATCCGTGATACGAGTTGGGCCGCTTCGTCGATGACGGCGTTCTGGTGGGGCTGAAGAGGTTCGGCCGCGTAGTCGGCGACGACGGCGGCTAAGGGATCGGTGACGCGGGTGGTGGTGCCGGCGAGTTCTTCGAGGAATGCCAGGGCGCAGTACGGGACGTAGAAGGGGCTGTAACCGCCTTCATGGGCGGCGACAAGTCGGCCGTGGCAGAGCCGGTCTGCCGCGTCGGTGAGCATGCGGGTCATCGCACGGTAGGAGTCGGCGGTGAGCATCTGCCTCGCCATGGGGTCGAAGACGCTGGCGTCGAAGCCGTTGGCGAGCAGGATCAGGTCGGGGGCGAAACGTTCGAGTGCGGGGAGCACGATTTCGGTCATGGCGTGCAGGTAGGCGGCGTGACCGGTGCCGGGTGGTAGCGGCACGTTGATGGCGTAACCGGTGCCGTCGCCTGCGCCGTTCTCGCGGATCCAGCCGGAGTCGGGTGGAAAACACCCCGCCTGGTGCAGGGAAATGGTGAGTACGCTCGGGTCTGTGTAGAAGATGGACTGGGTGCCGTTGCCGTGGTGGGCATCCCAGTCCACGATCGCGATCCTCGGCAAGCCGAGTTCCGCCTGCGCGTGCCGGGCGGCGACCGCGATGTTGTTGAACAGGCAGAAGCCCATTCCCCGGTCGGCGGTGGCGTGGTGTCCGGGCGGGCGGGTCAGCGCGTACCCATTGGTGACCTCACCGCGTGCTACGGCGGTAACGAGTTCGATCAGCCCGCCGGCCGCAAGGCGGGCAATCGCGTAGCTGCCCGGGCCCACTGGTGAGAAGCCGTCCCCGGCGTCGCCTCCCCCACGCAGGTCGCTCTGGGTCTTGATGTGCTGGATGTGGTCACCGGTGTGGACGCGCAGGAGTTCCGCCATGGTGGCCCGGCGAGGCTCGATGACCGTCAGCTCGGCGAGGAGTCCGGAGACGTGGATCAGTTCGTGGGCGCGTCGTTTGGCCTCGGGATTCTCGATGTGCACGGCGGGTTGTATGCCTGCGGGTGGGTTGGCGGGCATCAGACCCGCGCTGGTGCCAGTGTCGTGCCACAGGTACTCGGGGTGGAAGACGTAACCGGTCGTCATGGACAAATCGCCTCCGCGAGTGGGTCGGCCTTGCTGGGGCTCGGTGGTGTGGTCGCCGGGTGCGGCGGTGATCGTGGCGGCGAGGGTGGTCAGCCGCTGCGGGGCGGTGAGGCCAGGCGCGGTAGCCGTACCGGGGGTGGGCGTTGCGGGTGGGGGCGCTGCCGGCCCGGTGGGGCTGGATGCTGCCGTGGTAGTGCTGCCGGGCTGGCAGCCTGTGAGCAGGGTGGCGGCGAGGAAGATGCCGACCAGCCGACGGCTGGTGGTGCGGCGGCTGGGGATGACGCCGGGCGCAATCTCATGGGATGCCTTCGTCGATCGGTGAGCGGGGACGTGGGATGGGTGCACGGGTGGCGGTGGTGATGTCGGCGGCGAGGGCGTCGATCTGCCCCTTCGTGATGCCGGGCATGCAGACGATGTGGCTGGTGCTGTCGTGGGTGGCGAGGAGCCATTTGATGCGTACGGGTTCGGGTGGGGTGGGTAGGACGACGGTGAAGGCATGCTGGTGTCGCCAGGCGGGCCAGCCGGCGGCTCGGATCTGGTCAACGGCGTAGCCGGCGAGGCGGCGGGCTTCCGCGGCCCGCCAGCGGTGGCCTTCGCGGCCGTGGGTGGCGATGGCGTGCCAGAGCAGGGCGGCAGCCAGGCCGCAGCGGGAGCCGGTGACGGTCGTGTCGGCGGTGCCGGTGTAGGCGATGCGGATGCTGGGTTTGCGAGCGCTGTCGCGGATTAGCACCACCCCGCAGGGGGTGGGCGTGCCGAGGAACTTGTGGCCGGAGATCGCAATGCTGCCGATGCCGCTGGTGTCGTCCAGCCGCAGTCGGCCGTCGAGGGCGAGCGGGATACCGACCAGGGCCGCGTCGACATGCAGATGCCCGGCCATGTCGTACTCGGTGAGGATGGCGCGAATGCGGGTGGTGTCGTCCACGGCTTCGGTCATGGTGGTGCCGGCGGTGGCGACGACGATCGCCGGCCAGCGTCGCCGCCGACGCAGCTGCGCGGCCAAGTGCTCGTAGTCCATCTCCCCGTCCGGGCCGGCGTCCACGACCGCCTTGTAGGCGCCGAGCATGTCGACGATCTTCGGGATGGAGTAGTGGGCGGCGGTGGAGTAGTAGATGCGGGCGGTGGGCCAGCGGCGGTAGGCGGTGTGGAGGGCGGAGAGGTTGCCTTCGGTGCCGCCGGTGGTGACGTAGCCCCACCGGTCGTCGGTGGGCATGCCGAGCAGGTCGGCGATCCAGGCGATGACGGCTTGTTCGAGGATGCGGGTGTGGGCTACTCCCCCGGTGTCGTGGGGGTCGCCGATGTTGTTCCACAGTCGGTTGCCGAGGCGGGCCATGACGGCGGTGTGGTCGAGGTCGGTCGCGCCCGGGTAGCCGATGCTCGTCGCGGCGGTGGTGTCGGCGTGCTGGGCGAGGTGGTCGAGGACGGCGGTGACGTCGACGGGTGGGTGGCTGAGGTCCGCGGCGACGGCCAGGTTGAGGGTCACGTGACGGGCCTTGCGGTGAGGTAGTTGGTGAGGGTGTGGTGCAGGGCGGTGAGGTGCCGCCATACCTCGCGGGTGTGGTGGTCGCCTTGGTCGGTGAGGGTGGCGTGGGGGTTGTGCCAGTGGGCGGAGCGGTCGGCGTCGAGGGGTTTGCTGCTGCGGATGCCGTCGTAGTGCAGGGGTGCGTGGGGGTTGCGGTCGATGTGGATAGCGGTGTCGTCGGTCAGCAGCAGGTAGCAGTGGCCTTTGAGGTCGAAGGCTGATCGGCGATGGCCGGTGGCGGAGGGTTCCCGCAGGGTGCGGGCGAGTTGGTACCAGCGGCCGTCGTCGGTGTCGAGGGTGCTCGCGCCGACGCCGACGTAGGTGGCGTCGGCTGGGATGCCCATGTCTCCGCCGTTGACCATTGACCGTTGCGGGCCCAGGGGATGCCACCGGTGTCCGGTGGCATTCGCGTGGGTGATGTGGGTCTTGGCGACCCTGGTGAGGTCGCCGAGGATGCGGGGCAGATCGTCGGACTCGGGTGCGGACAGGAACAGCCGCCACGCGGTGTGTAGTCGGTAGCCGTGTGGTTCGGTGGGTGCTGGGGAGGTGAAGAACAGCAGGACACCGTGGGGGCCGAGGGCTTCGTGTGTGCCGTACCGCTGGTCGGCTTCGGTCATGTGGCCGGCGTTGAACCGTTTGACGCGGAACACCATTTGGTTACGCAGGTCCGCCCACCAGCGGCCCTCCAGGCGGGTCGTTTTCCCGTCCGGTTCTTGCCCTGGCGCGGGCGGAGGTTGCGGTGCGGGCGGAGGTGGGGGTGGTGGATGCGGTGGGCGTTGGTAGCCGGTGGGTCGGGGACCGTAGGTTGCCGGTGGTGGCCCGTAGGCGGCGGGCGGGTGGACGTCGGCGGGCGGTGGCCGCCAGTGGGGGTGCAGCGGGTCCGGTGGGCCGTCGTGGCCGACGGGGTGTCTGGCGTGGGTCATCATGTTCTGGCCTTGTCAGATCGAGATGGTGATGGCGTCGGGAACGGCGTTGGCTGCCGGTATGCCGCGTCCGATGCCGGCGTAGATCTGCGGTCGGGTGTGGCGCAGGTACGCGGCCCAGGCCCCGCCGACGATTGCGGCGCCGAGGATGATCGCGGGTAGCAGCAGCGGGAGCAGTGAGCCGGGTGCGGCGCCGAGTAGCGAGCCGATGTTGCCGATCATCGCGAGGAGGACGATTGCGCCGGTGACCACGCCGACGACGGGGGCGATGCGCCATTCCCAGATGCGGGGTCGGTCGCCGCGGATGCGGGGTGGGGCGGCGAGGGTGGCTACCGAGGCGGCGAGCAGGAGGGACAGCAGTCCGACGGCGGCCAGGCTCGACAGCCAGGTGAACATCTGGGTGAGCGGGTCGAAGCCGGCTACCGCGAATCCGGCGACAACCAGTGCGGCGGTGGCGGTCTGGGTGAGGGAGCCGCCGCGGGGTGCGTTGATGCGGGTGCCGTTGTCGGTTCCGGCGAGGCGGGCGGGGAGGACTCCTTCGCGGGCCATGGCGAACACGTACCGTGCGATGACGCAGTGGAATGACAGTTTCGATGTGAGGATCGCGAAGATCAGCATCAGGGCGGCGGTGGCCACCCAGCCGTCGCCGAGACGGCCGAGGATCGTGAACGGTAGGTTGCTGTCGGGTTGGGCGGCGAGGTCGGCGATGGCGTACGGGCCGACGGCTACTCCCATCGCCCAGGCGGTGGTGGCGTAGACGCCGCCGAGTGCGAGTGCACCGACGATCGTGGCGCGGCCGATGGCGCGGCGGTCGACGGCTTCTTCGACGAAGGAGCCGGGTGCGTCGATGCCGGTGAACGCGGCGACGCAGAATGCGATCGCTCCGCCGATGCCGCCGACCAGCAGGCCGGAGGTGTGGAAGCCGGCCCAGGACAGGTCGCCGTCGGCGGGTTGTGTGGTGCCTGCGATGACGAACGCGGCGACGATCAGCAGTGACACGGTCAGCACGACGGCGAGGACGCGGATCGACAGGACGATCGCTCGTACGCCCAGCACTGCGACGGCGGCCACGGCGATGCCTGCCCATACCCACCAGGTGCCGCCGAGGTGGGTGGCGAGGGTGGCGCCGAGGAGGCCGTAGAGGCTGATCTGGATCGCGTTGTAGGCGATGAGGGCGACCGCGCCGCCGGCTACTCCCCATCCGCGGCCGAGGCCGTGGGCGAGGATGCCGTAGTAGGCGGCCGGGTGGCCGATGTGGCGGGCCATGGTGGTGTAGCCGACGGCGAGTATCGCCATGGTGGCTGCTACCAGCAGGAACGTCAGTGGTAGTGCGGTGACGCCGGTGGTGGCGTAGATCGCGGTGATGCCGCCGACGAGGACGACCATCGGTGCTGATGCCGCCGCACCGAACATCCACAGGGCGGCTGGTGTCAGTGTCCGGCGGGCGAGGGCCACCTGCACGTGCGCGGTCACTACTGCTCACCTCGTTGTGGGGTGTGGGGGCATGACGGGTTGCGGCAGCCGTCGACGGGATGGTGGTCCACGTCGGTGGTGTGGGCGGCGACGATGAACACGGCTGCCGGCCGGACCGGGCCGGAGCGCCAGTAGGTG
Organism: Verrucosispora sp. ts21; assembly: GCF_002879555.1. Taxonomy (NCBI): domain Bacteria; kingdom Bacillati; phylum Actinomycetota; class Actinomycetes; order Micromonosporales; family Micromonosporaceae; genus Micromonospora; species Verrucosispora sp. ts21. Next base: position 25,641 of record NZ_PNOZ01000059.1, read on the forward strand.
TGGTCGCGGGTGAGGTTCCGTTCGGCGGTGTCTTTGTCGGGGGTGAAGGCGAACAGGTCGTGGGTGCCGTCGGGCCAGTCACGACGGATCGCGTACCCCCACCGGTAGTGGGGTGTGCTGGCGCCGGTCTGCCCGACGGCGCCAGCGGCACACCGCGCCTGTCGGCGCACCACCCGCCATCCTTGGGGCCGCTTCCGCCGCAGTGGTGGGGTGGTGGGACGGGTGATCACGGTCAGCATGAGCAGAACCCTCCTGTCGACATGTCGGTACGACGAGTCGGCCTGCTGGGTGAACAGGGTCGACCATCAGCAGGTGAACGGTGTGCTGTCAGCGCCTGCGAGTCATGGCGGGCCGGGTGGTGCCGCCCGCAGCCGCGTGCCGCGAAACGGTGTCGCGGGGCGGTGGACACGGACCCGTTGCGGCAACCCGGTTCCGGCTGTCTCGGCCTGGTCGGGGTGGGTGGGTGGCCGCCACATCCGCCACACCACGGGACCGCCCTGCTGCAGCAGGATCGGTGACCGGGGCTGATAGCCGCAGGCGGCGAGCAGCCCGGCCCGGGGGCGGCTGGTGCTCACCTCCGCATACGCCGGGAGCTGTGTCGCATCCAGCAGCTGGTGGTGGCTGGCCAGCAACGCCCTGCCCACTCCTGCCTGTTGGGGGCCGGGGGCCACGGCCAGGTGGGCGAGGTAGTGATGGGCGGTGAACGGGTGCACGGTGTCGGCGTAGGCGTGCAGGAGGGCGAACCGGGCGGTGTGCGGGCCGAGTATCGGCTCCAGGTCTCGTTGCCGCACCGCCGGTGGTGGTGCCGACCGCGGGTACCAGACCGCCACGGCGGTGTGGTCGTCGGTGGTGTCGACCACGCCGTGCGCCAACCCCTGCGCCACCACGAACTCCGCGTACTGCCGCATGATGCTCGGCCGGTCGGCCCGGTCGGGTACCAGCCAGACACTCAACCGGCCGGTCATCAGCGCCCCGGCCACGAGTGTGGCCAAGGCGGCCGCATCACCACCGGTCGCACGACGAACACCAGTTCCCGTCGGCCGCATGTCAGCTCCCCCAAAGCCCATGAAGATCCCCGCATCCCCTGTCTTCGTCGCGCGCCGGTGCCGAATCGCCCGACGTGGCCCGCTGACGGCTCATCGACCAGCCCGCGTCGATGGCACGGTCGAAGGTGGCTGCCAAATGCAGGCTGTCCGATGGGACCCCAGCCGCGGGCAGACGCTGCCGAGCGGCAGCGATCAGTGGTGGTGGGCCGCAGACGTAGACGACCTGCCCCGGCCGGTAGTGCTTCACGGCCATGGTCAGCACGTCTGCCTGCGCGTGCGGCTCGACATCACGGTCGTCGGAGAACGCCAACACCACCGTCAGCCAGTCCCCGTGGGCGCTGGCGAGGGTGTCCAACGCGATCGCGTCATACAGATCCAGCAGTGTGCGGGACCCCACCACCAGCGTCACCTGTTGCCCGGTCGGGGCTGCGGCGACCTGCTCCACCAGCGCCCGCAGCGGCGCCAGCCCGGTACCACCGGCGACCAGCAGCAGGTCAGCACCAGCGGCCGACTCCACCGACAACCCGACATCACACGCCGGCCCCAACCACAGCAACTCCCCCGGCCTGACCTGCTCCACCAGCACCGGTGACACCTCACCGCCTGGCACCGTCCGGACGTGGAACTCCACCGTCCCGTCCGCGCGAGGAGCATTCGCCGGCGACAACCACCGCCACCGCCCCGGCAACCGAGGCGTACACACCGGCAACGCCTGACCCGGCAGGAACCGCAACCGCCGCATCGGCCGTACCGTCAACACCACCACGCCAGCCGACACCGACTCACGGGTCTCGACCTCACCGACGGTGACCCGAGGGCCGTCCCCCACCACCGCCGCCGCCCGCGCCGCCAACCGCAACGCCCGCCGACACCCCCGCTCCCACACACCCGGCGCGGCCGGTCCCCAACCGTCGGCCGCAAAACGGCGCACCGTGTCCACCATCGCCGCCGCGATACACGTGTCGTGATACGGCTGAAGATCGAACCGGCGACACATGCGACCCAACACCGCCAAGCCCGCCCGCCGGGCAGCAGGATCACCCCGCCCCGCGACCACCTGGCCGAGCGTCGAGACAAAGATCGGCGCAAGCTGCTGCGGCAGGAACCGCACACTCCGGTCCTCCAGGTGCGCCCAGAAATGATCGGCGGCACGGTCATCCGCGACGAGGGCGGTAAGCTGCGGCAATATGTGGTCAGTCATCGCTCCGGCTGTTCCTCGACGACGGATAGCTGATGGCATTTCAACGATCACGGAACAACCCACAACAGGGAATGCCGACCTCCGGCCCGACCTCACGTTCTGACCTCCGGTTCGACCAGCATCTGGCCAGCGAACAGGTCGCCGGCCCATAAGAAAAGCGGGTTGGAATCGCGTTATCTCCGCCGGCCGCCGCAGCGCCGTCAATGGAATGCCTCACGGGCGTCGCGTTCCTCGCACTGGCCCGGGCAAGGTCTTGAGCGTGTTGCTCCTGGGCAGAGGCTCACCGACCTGGTCGACTTGTTCGCCAGCGAAACAATCCGCTGTTTATGACTCACCGTCACACCACCCCTACCGTCGAATCTCACATTGCCGCTGACCTTGTCGTTGAACTGAAGACCACGAGCCAGCCCCATTCCAATGGCTAGGTCTTGGAAAATCCCGACCGCTGATCCGTCGACATGTTCAGAATTACCGATAGGATTAACAACCGGCAGGCGTGCACTGTGTGCACACACGACTGCACACACCGATGGGAGCGCAGTGGACTCGTTCGGTCGTCTACTCAGGCACCACCGCACCGCAGCGGGCCTGTCTCTGCGAGACCTCGCCTCCCGCATCAACTTCCAGTACAGCTACATCTCACAGGTCGAAAGAGGCGAGCGTCGTCCCACCAGGGCAATGGCGGAGGCATGCGAAAGGGCCCTGGCGGCCGGCGGTGCACTCAACGCAGCCTTCGTACGCGAAGGAGGCGGCACCGATATGCGCCGACGCACAGTGCTTCATGCCATGGGCGCGATTGCTGCCGCACCCACCGGCGACCGCCTCGTGGGGCTCGAGGCGCTACGTCACGGCCTGACTGCCGCCATCGACATCAACCACGATGAGTGGCCTGACATCGTTGCCGCTTACGGCCGGTGCTATTACCAGCAGCCGCACGACCAGGTGATGACTCAGCTCGGCCGAGACTTGGCAGTGCTACAGCACCAGATCGCCGTCGACCAGGGAGAGCGGCGACCGCTTCTCCTGAAGGCAGCAGGTCAGCTGTCGGTCATTATCGCGCTCAGCCTTGTCGCGTCCGGGCAAGCAATTGCCGCCCGTCGGTGGTGGCACACCGCACGGCGGGTCGCCGATGAGTCCGCAGATCCGGACGCGCAGATCATGGTACGGGCCTGGGATGTCGTGAACGGCTCCTACGACGGCCGTCCAGCTGTGCAGGTGGTGGCCGTGTCAGATGAGGTTCTGCCACTGCTGGATGGGCGGGCCAGCGCTGCTACCTGTGGTCTGCTCGCCGGCCGGGCGCAGGCACTGTCGCTGGCCGGCCGGCACGCGGAGGCCGTCGCGACGGTCCAGCAGCTGGCCCGCATGGCCGAGCAGCTCCCGGCCACCGTGGTCGACGACGTCGAGAGCCTGTGGGGGTGGCCGGAGCATCGGCTGCGGCACACCGAATCCTGGGTGTACACGCACGCCGCCAACTACAGGCGGGCAGGCGAGGCCCAGGATCGTGCGCTCGCTCTCTACCCGGCGTCGCAGATAAGGCTGCGTACGCAGGTAGAGCTGCATCGAGCGGCGGCACTGATCCGAACGGGGCATGTTCCGGACGGACTGCGGCTAGCTGCCGACCTGCTGGACCGTCTGCCGACCAGCCAGCACAACGAACTCGTCCGCAGTGTGGCGCGGCAGGTTGTCGTGGCAGTGCCTGACAGCGAACGGAAGCAGTCGCCATACCGCGAACTCCTGGAGCGAGTCCGGTCGTAGCGGTGCCCGCGGCGTCAGATCCGATCGCCGCGCGAACTGATGTCCGGCCATAACATCCAGGGGTGCTCACCTATCACAGTGTCGCCCGTGATGAAGCCCATCAGGTCTTCGACGCCCTGGAAGACCTGTACGCGATCGTTTACGCCGAACCGCCGTACAGTGAGGGGCCGGAGCAGGTCGCCCGATTCCGCGAGAGCCTACCGGAGGAGACGACCCGGCCGGGATTCAGCTTGATCACCGCCACTGACGGCACCCTGCTGCTCGGAGCCACCTACGGATGGACGATGGCAACCGGTACGTGGTGGTCGCGCGCTACCGCGGAACCGCCGCCCGAGATCCGTGACGCGGACAAGTTCGCCGTGATGGAGTGGATCGTGCATCCGAGCCATCGTGGGAAGGGCATCGGCGCAGAGCTGATGCGCCGGTTACTTGCTGGCCGTTCCGAGCAGTACGCGACGCTAGCTTCGAATCCCGTCTCTGCGGCCCGTCGCATGTACAAGCGGACGGGGTGGCAACAGGTCGGCACGTCGGCGCTCTCTTGGGGGCCGACGATGGATCTGCTGGTTCTGCCGCTACAGCTACGCCCGACTGCATAGTAGAAGCCGGTCCAGCCAGCTGGCGCCGAACCGTCGCAACGAGTCGAGGCGGTGTCTCGGCTGCTATCCGCCGCTGCGTGTCGTTGTCTGCCGACTGCGCCAGCCACAGCGTCACCCATCGCTTACCGGTTGCACGAGGCGACGCCGTAGCCCAGATCACCGGTCATTGCTGCAAGATGATGTCTCATGTTCTTGGATCAGCGGCAGTTCCCCTTCCTGGCCGATCTTCGGGCACGGTGGGAGGCGATCCGGGACGAATGCCTTGCTCTGCCGCAGGACAGTCACCAGCCGTGGGTGCAACGCGAGATGTACGGCCAGGGCTGGAGCGTGTACGGACTGGTCGCCTTCGGCGAACGGATCGAGGAGGCCTTGCCACATGCCCGGACACTGCCTCCGCGTTGACGACGATCCCTCACCTGACGACCGCGGGATTCTCCCGGATGGCTCCCGGCACCCACATCACACCCCATGAAGGCTGGGTGACGACCGTGTACCGGGCCCATCTCGGACTGGTCGTGCCGGAAGACTGCGCACTGCGGGTGGGCGACGAGACCCGGCACGATGGCGGCAACGACACCAACACCGTGCCGAGACAGCCCACTACCAGCGAAGACCAATTCATCAGGTGTGCTGGAATGTTAGACGCGGTGGCGTTCGTCGAGCTGCGCCGCAACGAGCATTGGCAGGCGCGCGACCGCGCGGAGTTGCGCCTCCGTGGCCGCAGCGAACAGCGTTCGATAGTCGTCGAGGTAAACGTCCACGGAGACCGACGCAGCTGCGAGTGTGGCACCTGCTAGGCGTACAGCATCGGGGTCGTCGGTGAGCACCATCGCCACCCGATGGGCCTCGTGGAGGGTGAGTCGTGGCGCGGCCGTCAGCAATCCGTTGATCGCCTCGGCGCGCCGTCTCAACACCGGTGGGACCGCAGCGAAGTTCGTTTCGGGGGCGGGCGGAGTCCGGGCGATATCGGGCGGCGTGAAGCGCGCTTTCGCGTCGTCGGTGGCGCACGCATTGAATGCCGCCCACGCCTGGGCCTGTCTGTCGATCGGCAGGTCCCGGATCTGCTCGCTGAACGCTTTGACTACTTTGCTGTCGGAACGGTGCACAAAGCTGTCGAGCATCCGCAGCAGCACCGGGTGAACGGCGTCGGCCGGGCTGCCCGCGATCCATGCTCTGAGCTGATCCCGTAGCGTTTCGACTCGTCTGCTCAGCTCCTGATACCACGGGCTTTCGACGGCGGCGGGGTGCCAGCGCTCGGCGGTCGGGTTGACGTGGGTGGCAAGCCTGGCGGCGAGCCTACTCACTGCCAGCACGTTGAAGGACAGGACAGCCTCACGCATCACCGGGTCGGTGAACTCTTCCGCGATGCAGACCGGGTTCAGACCCTCATACGGGTCCTCGGAGCGTCTTGCCCGTCGCAGCCTTGGCCGGCCTGTGGGGTCCATTGCCGACGGGCTGAGCTGGCTGCCCTGCAGCAGCTCTTCGACTGCGACGATCGCCTCGTGGTGAGCGAAGGTCAACTCGGGATCGTTCGGCAGGGGGCCTCGCAATGCACGTCCTCCGGCCGCGAGCCCGGTTCCCGCGTCGAAGAGGTGACCGCGCTTTGTAGCAGGGTACGGGTCATCCGGAGACTGCGAGAAGAACACGTAGTGCCCGACGAACGACACCTGTGGGTACATGGCGGCGAGCATGGCCTGGATGCTGCCCTTGTAACCGGTGTCCACGATCACTACCGGTCCGCTGGCATCGTCAAGGCGCAGGTCCGATGCTTCAAGGTAGTCGTGCAGTTCCTGCCAGGCAGCCGGGCGGGCCGGTCCGGCGGCACGCTTGCGGAAGGTTTCGATCTCCACGAAGCTGTGTCCTTGAGCCTCAAGGTCGCTGATTGCCGCGTCAACGATGGCTCGAGTCAAGTACAGGCTCCGGCAGTACTTCTCGCTGAACGGGCGGTCGATCGTGCTGACGACATAGCCGAGGCTAAACGAATCTCGGCCGGCAAAGATGATCCGTGTCCTCGGGTCGTGCTGCACCAGTCGTTGTAGGTGCGGCAGGATGTCGAGGGAGGCTTTGATTATCAGTGGTGCCAACAGCTCGCGCGCCACTTCGAAGGTCGCGGCGACAACCTCAAACTTGCTTTTAGTGTCGATGCCGAACGCCCTGAGGAAGATGCCAAGGTGCAGCGCCGGAAGCTCGAATCGGAAGATGTCGACGGTCAGCAGCGGGTTGAACAGCCGGTCGTCGGCATGGGCGTTCATACGGTCATCGTGTCGACGCGACCCAGGCGAGCAGGACCAGGCCTACAACCACGAGCACCAGGTGGACGAACACCCACAGGTGGTGCAGGCGCAGCCGGTACACCAGCAGGTACCGTCCGGCGTGTCGGCGCCGTGTGTCCGCCCAGCCGCGTTCGATGCCGAGGTGGGGACGAAGCTGGTCGATCTGCTGACGGAGGTGTTGCGCCTCGCTCATGTGCATCTGGTGTCGCTCGTAGTACTTGTGGCAGGTCAGCGCTCCCGCAGCACCAAACACAACAACCGCGGTGGCGAGGAACCCCCGAAACGCTGCGGGCTGAACGACGACAGTGGCCACCCCTGCGGCGGCGCACACTGCGACGATCAGCGCGCTGAGCACTGCACGTTGGTTCTCACTCTGGCGCGCCTGGTTGCGCTGCTCCTGCCACAGCTGCAAAAGAACCGTCACGTCATCCGACATATCGTTAACCTGCTGCGGTGAGGCAGGCACCTTCGGCAGCTCGGAACCTGCGGGTACGGAGGCGCGAGACTCGCGAGCGAGATCACGGACGCGTTCCCAGCGTGGCAACCATGTCTCGGGGGCGTCGCCACAGGCCTCAACAAACGCCTTTACCGTATCCCAGCTGGGTAAATGATCTCCGCCCGCGGCCTCCGCGAGCGCGGTACGTGACCTGCCCGTACGTCGTGCCATCTGCAGATACTTCGGGGAGCCGGCCTTCTCCCGCAGCAACCGCAACTCCTGCGCAAACTCGGCGATGAGCCCGCCCTCCGGTCGTAGCGGACGTTCTGGCCGAGGCACAGATCCAGTCTAGCCGCTCACCTCGACGCAGCAGCGCACCACATGAGTCGTTGGGCCGACAATTGATGGATTGGCTACGGCCGCGTGACGGCTGGTTCTGCTGCCCACCACTTCTCGCCGTTCGTCGCTCCCGGTCGGCCACTTCGGAGAGTCGGACATGGCCGAACTAGTTTGGTTCTGAAGGTCAACGCGCCAAACTCCGAGCGATGCCGTAGACCTTGTCGCCAGTCGCCCAACCGGCCGGACGACGCCTTTCACCGGTCGGCACCACAGAGGTGTGAGCGAGGAAGCTGTCGAGTAGGTCGTTGCAGTACTGGATGCTTGAGCCGGTTGCGGAAGATCGCGAGGAGGCTGTCGACGCCGGTCGCCGCCCGGTACGTGATGTTCGCCGTGCCGCGCAGCGTGTACCGGGTGCGGAACATCCGTGCGATCAAGTCCGACACCCGGGCCAGGGTCCACCGCTGATCAGCACCGAACCCGTGCGCCGCCGGCCCCTCATCCAGAGCATCGGCCAACCGTCGCAGCCGACCCTCATCAAGCCGGCACCGAGACCCGCCCGGCCCTTTCCAAGCCAGGGCCTGCTCACCACCGGCTCGCCACCGCTTGCGCCACCCGTACACCGCCGTCTGCGTCACCCGCAACCGGCGCGCGACCTCCCGCACCGATACACCGTCGGCGAACCACCCAGCCGCCTGCAGCCGTACCGCCCTACGCCTCGCCCGCCCGCGCGGACAACCCACCCCCATCGGGATACCTCATTCCATCGTCTTACTCCAACCCGCGACCGTCGCACGAACCACGATGATGTATGACCGTTCAAGATCTGTAGTGCTCAAGAGACTGGTGCGGCAGCCGCCGGGCGGGCTTGCGCCCGCCCGGCGGAGACGGTTTAGCCGATCGCTTCGGTCCAGTGGCCGGTGACCACCGTCCAGGCCGGGCAGGACACGTCCGTTCGGCCGGAGCCGTAGAACCAGCTCGAGGTACGGGACTGGCCCCACGTGCAAGTGACGACCAGCCGCCACCTGGTCGGTGCGGTCACGCCCTCGCAGGATCCCCAGGCGACCTTGCCGTCACCCCAGCTGTTGACTCCGCTACCGCACCACGTGTAGCCGGCCTGCGCCGGAGCGCTTGTGGCGATCGGCGCGATGACCGCGGCACCCAGGGCGGCCGCGATCGCGGCGAACATGCGTACCTTGAAAAGGCTGCCGCGAGTGGAGTGCGCCGGTCTCTCGGTCGAGCAGTTCTGGCCCTGGCGTACTCGACGTGGAAGGTGCATGTCGTTACTCCTATCGGAGACGGGATCGGATCCGGCAAGTTCAACGCCGACTGACCCATTGGCGATGAACGAGACTGAGCATCGACGGAAAACGCTGTCGGACCGTCGGCGACGGTCTATTCGTTAGGCGACGGCTTTGCTCACAGTCCGTCTGAGCGGGATTTCACGGATGGGTCGGCCGCACGTTGGCGGCGATCAGGTTGAGGGTGGCCCGGTAGAGGCATGCGCGTGCGGCGCAGCGGGTCACCAGGTCACAACGCTGCTTCAGTCGGTTGAAGCAGCGTTCGACGACGTCGCACTTGCGGTAGATCGGTTTGTCGAAGGCCGGTGGTCGCCCGTCGTTCCTGCCTTTGGCGGCCCAGCGGGCGACCTGGTCCGAGCGCTCCGGGACGATGCATCCCAAATGGTCGCCGCCACCCGATGCCTTCGTCGAATTGCTCGTGCCGCTAGTCAAGGGCACCGATTACACCGGCACCGTTGCGGTGCTGCGCGAGGCCCGTGAGCTGCTGCGGCAGGGCATCGAGGTGGCGGCGGGGCGTGGATGAGCTGGGGGTGAACCTGCCATGGCCGAAGCTTCGATCGAGGTTGCAGACGATGGCAACGGCAGTGACACACCTTCTCTCCGGGCAGTTGTCGTACGCAGGACGGTCGAGCTGCGCGACTTCCTTACGGGACTGGGCCTCGCCGACTTCGAGTCGGGCGACTACAGAGGTTGAAAGGCTGAAGTTCGGGTCGTCACGGTAGTTCGGGTTCGAGGGTCATGCCGGTGTTGGCGAGGAAGCCGGCAAGGAGATCGGTCTGTTGTTGGCAGGCTCGTAGCCGTTGTCTGACCAGGTCGGCGAGGTGGTCGACGCCGTTGGCGGCGGTGTTGGTCAGGCCGCGTTTCATCCAGCGCCAGACGCCCTCGGCGGGGTTGAGGTCGGGCGCGTAGGGCGGCAGGCGGATCACGGTCAGCCAGGTCCGGGCGGCGATCAGGGCGTGCATGCGGCGGCTGACGTGCACGTTGAGGTTGTCCCAGATCAGCACGATCGGCGTCTGGAGGCGTTGGTGGGCTTGGTCGAGGAAGGCGATGTAGTCGTCCTCGCTGAAGCTGCCCCGTTCGCCCGCGCGTGCGCGGTGCAGCCGGGTTCGCCACATCAGCCGGCCTCGCTGTCCGGGCTTGAGGCAGACCAGGCCGGCGATCGTGACCCGGCCGGAGCCCTTGCCGGAAACCTCGACGACGGGCGTGTGTCCACGCCGGGCCCAGGTCTTGGCCACCGGCGGTCGCAGAACCTGCCCCGCCTCGTCCTGGAAGCAGATCCATGCGCCGCGGGCTGCGGCTAACCTCTTACCGACGGCCACCGCCCCCGGTGCCAACTTGCGATCGCCTCGGGGTCACGCTCGACCGCCCGGCGAGTCGGGACCTGCTGGCTGTAGCCCATGCGGTGCAGCAGGTACGACACCCCACGCAGGGTGTAGTCGACCGCGAAACGCCGTTCGATGACCTCGGCGACACGCGCCAGGGTCCAGCGGGCATCCTCCCAGCCGTGGGCACGAGGACCCTCATCGAGCATCTCCGCGAGTTCTTTCCGCTGGTCAGCCGAGAGTTTGCAGTCCGAGCCACCCGGCCCAGCCGACGCAAGAGCCTCCGTCCCGCCGGCTACCCATCTCCGTCGCCACTCACGGACGGACTTCTCGGAAACCCGCAGCTCAGCAGCGATCTGCGTCGTCGATATGGACTCCTCGAACATGGACGCGGCCTGGATCCGGACCTTCTCACGCCGGACCCGGGCTGCCGCGTTCATGCCACCACCAGCCGGATATCTCATCACCCCGACCTACCCAAACCATCGACGCAGATCACACGGACACGTCGAAGAACGTCAGCCTTTCAACCTCTGTAGTTCACGAAGTTGTGCATAGATGCGCTGCGGACCTACGCCTCCAAGGTCGATGCGGACTACCTGCTACCGCGCAACCCCGGCATGCCGGCTGACATGTTCGCGATGTAGCGAGATCTCCGGTATCTGGTTGAGCGACCAGGCAGAACCCGAACACCGCTCGATGGCTGCTGTCCTCAATGGTCCTTGCTCTTCCACGTGAGCTGCCGACAGCTCATGCCGTGCCTATTCCCTGCACCAAAAGGATCACCCTTTGCCCAGCCGGAAGCCCCTGACCTGCGGACTTGCCCGACCGTGGTCGGCGGCCCACGATCAAACCCATGCCTTCCTTGCGGAACCGCCGGCTCGAACAGCTCCTCGGTGGACCCGTCGACGAGTCCCTGACCTATACGCAGGTCACGGGCCTCATCCCCGCCACCGCCGAAGGCCCCGATCTGGACTTCAAGCGCGACACATACGGCAGCAGAGACAAGGATCGGAAAGCGTTGTGCGGCGACGTCGGCGGCTTGGCCAACGCCAACGGCGGCCTGCTCATCCTCGGCATGGAGGAGGACAGCCAGGGCCGCGCTGCGAGAGCCGAGGGTGTCGACATCAGCGACGCCGAGCGCCTCCGGCTCCACCAGACCGTCGTCGCCAACGTCCAGCCGACGCCGACGTTCGACATCATCCCGGTCGAGAATCCCGACCGGCCCGGCACCGGTTTCCTCGTCATCTGGGTCGCTCGGACAGCGACGGCGCCACACGCCTACATCCAGAACAACTCGCTGCTCTACCCCAAGCGCATCGGCACCCAGACGGTGTGGCTCACGGAGGCACTGGTGGCCGAGGCGTACCGCGCCCGGTTCGCTGGCCTGGCAGACCGCATCAGCGAAGCGGCCCGCATCGAGCGCGACTTCACCAGCCGCCTCGACAGCCGGCAGTCCTGGCTCGTGGCCACCCTCGTACCCGACCTGCCCGGGGACTTCCGCATCGACACGGCCACTCTCAAAGCCTTCGATGAGGAAACCGCCGGCCGTCCGATCGTTGGACTGGGCATCCCGCTGGGGCGCTTCCAAGGCACCCGCGTCCGCCACCGCCGGCTCGTGGGCGCCGGCGAGTACGACCCACACGGGCGGTACTTGGACCTTGCCTGCGAGCTGCACGAAAGCGGCAGTGGCAGCATCGCCGCCTGCTTCGACACTCGATATCCCCGACCCGATCACCTGGACGGCCCAACGCCTGGTAGCCGTCTCGATGACGAGGTTCTGGTCACCACGATCGCGGCGACGCTGAGGTTCCTCGCGGTTCATGCCCGGGACCGCGCGGCCGCCGGCGGCCTCGCCACCTTGCGGGTCACCATCTTCCCGGTGGCTCCGGACCTGCCGGCCTATCTCATGCACTCGCGCGGTCACGGCTTCGTCAACAAGTTGGGTACCCACCCTGTATGGCAGCCGCCCGTCACTGATGCCGTCGCTGACATCGACGATCTGGCCACCGACGGTCGGGGCTTGCTGGCCGCCACGTATCGCCTCGCCACCGGCCTGGTCCAGGAGTTCGGCCGCGCAGAAGTACTTCAGCTCACCGCCGATGGGAACCTGCGGCGACGCTACTGGAACCGACAGGCGCAGCCTGACGTGATGCGGTACGCCGAGCAGCACAACGTAGACGTCATCGAAGACTTGGCGGGCTGACGCAGTCACGCGGCCCTCCCGAGGGGCGGGCCGGCTACCAAGCGGCGGCGCCACCACCGCCCGTTGGATTCCTTCGCCCGCAGGTACGCCAGCCCGTGCACTAGCCTGTCGAGCCGAACCGGGTTCTGCGGACTCCGACGTCCATGTCGTCTGCTGGTCCTCCAGCGCAGATAACGTGCCGACGTGGTGCAGCCGGGATGGGGTGACCTCGTGCCAGGCTGCGACCGTCTCGGCGCGTACCCGCCGCCGCCCCGATACCGGGTAAGGGCATGTTGCGGCCGCTGTGGCACATCGGCCAGTACCTGCCCGAGGGTCACCCCAATTCTCGTGTCGCCCGGATCTGAGTCAAGTACGCCCCCGAACTGGCGCCGGGGCGACAGGATCGGCTCATCTGGCTCCCCTGCCCCCGACGGGTGGCGTGATCTCCGACCTGACCAGACGATCACCATGCACGAAGGCCAGTCCGTACAAGCAACCGTCATGATCATCGAAGTCTCGATGCCGGGCTGAGAAGCCCGCCGGCCGTCAGACACCACTGTCCCACCCTCACCTTGTTGCCGTCCCCGCCGACGAGGCGGTCACGCAGGGCAGCGAGACGGTGACGGGCGTTGGTATGGTCGCCGGCATGCGGACGGGGGCTGGGTGCGACAGTGGGGAATCGCGTCCTTCACGGGCACGCCACGTGAAGAGGTCCGCCGATGGCCGCTGAGGTGTCGCGGTCCTCGGATGTGGATGTGTGGTCGCCGGATCATTCGGTGCGGATTATCGCTGGCGCTGGCGGGCGGGTTCGCGTTCAGGTGCAGGGCCTGCGTCGGCATACCGAGGATTCGCTGGCTGGTCAGGTTCGAGCGGCGGTGAGGGTGGCGTTGGCGCGTGTGCAGCAGCCGGCCGAGCGCGGCGGGTCTCGCGGCAGCCGCTCCGGGTGGTGAGCTTCCCGGTGCGCAGGCAGCTGGGTGTGGTGGTCGGCGTGGCAGTGCTGGGTGTGGGTCTGCTCGGCCTGTGGCGGTGGGCACCGTGGAGCGAGGATCAGACGGTGCCGTCCTGCGGGGATGTTGCCGCTGCGCTGCCGGAGGCGGTGCCGGGATCGTGGACGGTGACGCAGGTGCAGCCACGGCGGGATGCCGTCCGGTCGGTGGTGCGGTGCGAGTTCGCCTTCATCTCAGTTGACCAGTCGTACCGGGGTGAGGTCATGGTGAGCCTCAGTGAGGGCGCCGACACGGAGACGCTACGCCGGCGGGTGTCCGACAGCCCCTGCTACGGCGAGGCTGTCCCCT
>NZ_PNOZ01000005.1:0-152958 GCF_002879555.1 Verrucosispora sp. ts21
ACCCCTCCTCTCACTCCCCAACCCCGTCCCCACCCCGCCCACCCCGTCCCTGCTCACCCTTGCCCTCGTTGATCAAGAGGTTTGCGTCTGGTTGACGCCGATTTTTGACGCAAACCTCTTGATCAACACGTTCAGAGGGCCCGGGGTCGGGGGAGAGGGGTTAGAGGTTGGGTGGGGGGAGTTCGGTGAAGCGGAGGGCGTCGATGCCGGCGAAGTAGCTGTCGGTGCTCTGGGTCTTGCCGATCGCGACAAGGGTGATGTCGTGGGGGCCGGCGGTCAGGTGGACGCGGGCCACGTCGAGCCAGTCGGTGATCTGCACCTTCGGGGTGAAGCCGATGAACGGGTCACCGACCTGACGACCGTCGATCAGGAAGACGGTGTTGGCGTAGTCGGGGGCGGTGGTCAGCACCGCGGAGAACTGCCAGGTCGCCTCGGTGGGCAGTTCCACGCGTACGGTCACCCGGTCGTTGATCGCCCGGCCGAGGAAGAACAGCTGGGCGTCCTGCGACCAGGCCACCTGGCAGCAGTTTCCCTGCGCCACCACGCTCGCGGCCGAGTTCGACGGTGAGCCGACCTGGGCGGTGGGCACGAGGGTCTCCGCCTCGATGGTCACCACCTGTGGCGGCGACGGTGGTGGATCCTCGCCACGGGTCACCAGGAACACGACCGTGGCCGAGACGACGAGCACCAGCGCCGCCGCGGCGGCGATCCAGGGCCAGGGCGTACGCTTCGGCGGCGCCACCGCCCGCACCTCGTAGGTGACCCGGCCACTGGAACGGGAGCTCTCCTCCGGCGCGGTGTTCGCCGAGTAGGCGAACCCGGTCATGTCGTACCGTCGGGGCGGGGTTCCGGGTGGCACGGCCAGGCGGACCAGGAACGACACCGAGCCCTGCGGGGGCACCACCCGCTGCGGTTCGGTGACGGTGAACCAGGCACGCTGCGAGCCCTCGCCGGGCGCCACGTCGAACACGACCGTGTCCGGTGCCAGTCCCGGGTTGGAGACGGTGAAGGTCAGCTCCCCGGCGTTGCGGGCGTCCAGGGTGAACTGTTCGGCGGCGGCGACGACTGTCCATTCGGTGGTCATGACGGTTCCTCCGGAGCGGGATCGACAGGGCCGGCGACGACCGGGGTGGGATCGACGACGGCTGGGGTGGGATCGACGGCTGGAGCCGGGTCGACGATCACCTCGGCGGTGACCGCGGCCGGCTTCTCTGCCTCGACGATGCGACCGATCAGCGCCACCTGGTCGGCGACGGCCGCCGGCACCCGGACCACCAGGTGGAACGGCCGGTCGGGCGGTTCGTCGAGGACGAAACCGGTGACGCCGGTGGCCAGCTCCAGCACGGTACGCAGCCCGTCCGGGGTGCCCCGCCAGGCCGCCAGGTGGGCGCCGTGCGCCACCAGGTCCCGCAGCCGGCTCAACGGCAGCGGCAGCGGCGCGTCCCGCCGGGGCGCGGCGACCAGGTGGTCCATCGCCACCCACCGAGCCAGGTACGCCACCATCTCCCCGGGTGCCCGGTACGGCGCGAACAGGGCGTCGACCTCGGCCAGTACCGCCTCGTCGGGGGCGTGCAGCCCTTCCATCACCTCCAGCAGCGCCCACAGCACGCTGCCCGGCACGCAGGCCCGCTGGTACGCCGCGGGCAGCAGCCGCTCAATGCCCGCTCGCCGCATCGTGGCGCACCACCTCAATGTCGTGCTCACCCGAGCAGAGCAGCCAGGTGTCCGGAACGGTCACCACGTCGGCGGTGGCCTGGTTCGCGCTGGCCGACCAGTCGACCGCGTCGGTGCTGCGGAACACGCCGCGTTCGCCCCCGGCCAGCACCAGCCGCTGTCCACCGGAGGCCGCGGCGACCGCGTCGACAGGCATGAACCGGGTACGGTCCCGCAGCGGTAGTCCACAGTTGACGGACACGGACGCCCACTGCGGTTGTCCGGCCAGGGTGTCCAGCCGCAGCACTCCGCCGCTCTGGGTGGCCGCCAGCGCGACGGTGGCGTTGAAGGTCAGGTCCCGGCAGGTCCCGCCGATCCAGCCCGCCTGCATGGCCTGCCACTTCACATCCGACTCGAACAGCCGGGCCCGGAAGCAGCCCTGCCCCGACTTCTTCGGGTCCGGCTCGCCGGCGCCGCTCCACAACAGGGTGGCCGGGCCGTCGTACTGCACGGCGAGCACCCGGTTGTCCACGTTGGCCAGACCCACGTGGGTGAAACTGCCCGGGCGTCCGGCGTTCGCCGACAGGTACACCCCGAAACCGGCCTGTGCCGCCACCGCCACCCCTCGGGCACCGCGTTCGGAGACGAAGGCGCGTACCGCGTAGAAGCCCCGGTCGGCGTCGGCCGGGTCGACCAGGATCTGCAACGGCACCGCGCCGGGCAGCAGGGACACCTCGTACAGGCCGGAGTCGGTGGCGACCAGCAGCGCACCCGCGCCGTCCCGGTCGATCCAGGCCAGGTCGCTGATCCGCGCCTCCAGGTCGGCCAGCAGCGACCAGGTTTCCCCCAGGTCGGTGCTCAGGTGCACCCGCGAACCACCACCGGCGCGTACGGTCGCCACCGCCACCGAGCCGGGACGGGACACGATGCCGGGTCGGACCGGGGCGGGAGCGGGCGCCACCCGCTGCACGGTCTCCCCGTCGAAACGACCGACCGGTTCCCAGCCCGCACCGGCGTTGGTGGAGCGGAACAGCACCTCGGTGCTGCCCGCGTACCAGGTGTTCGCCTGGTATTCGTCGGCGGCCAGCGTACGCACCTGGTTGTCCGGTGCCTCGTCCACCACGAACCGCACCGACTCGACGTAGCGCACCCCCGGCTCGGCATGCTCCAGCAGCCGGTACACGTTGGATGCCCGCAGCGGCTCGCCGAACGCCCAACCGGTCGGGTTGAGCGCGGTCGGCAGCGGGCTCAGCGTCTGGTGCAGCCGGTCGTGGATGCGTCGGCGCACCGCGTCGACGTCCTCCTCCCGGCGGACCACCACCCGGGCCCGGATCGACACCGCCTTGTACCGGGCCCAACTGGCCCGGCAGGTGGTGCCCAGCGAGCGGCGTCGACCGAGATCCGCCTCGACCCGCAGTCGGGTCTCCTCCACCTCGTGCGCGCGCAACACCTCCACCGGCAGCCCGCCACCCGGCCGCGCCTGCATCGGCACGTACGGCACCAGCACCGTCTCCACCTCGCCCGGGCGGGCGAAGCTGTAGACGGCGGCGCGGGTGAACGCCCGGGCCCGGGCCACCCCGCCGGCGGCGGTGGCCAGCACCTCGAAGTCGCGGGCGGTCACCGCACGCTGCTGGGCGAAGAAGGCGTACGGGCCGCGCAGCAGCACCGACTCCATGGTCTCCATCTCCCGGCCACCGACCGCCGGCAGCGGGTTGACCACCTTCACCCCGGGCAGCGGGTCGCGCAGGCTGGTCAGCGTGCCCGCCGCCACGTTGCCGGTCGGTCCGCCACCGGCGCGGTACCACAGCCGTACCTGCCGTCCGGCCGGTGGCACCGCCGCGACCGGGCCGTCGCCGAAGCGCAGCGACTCCGCGTCGGTGGTCCGCAGGTCCAGCGCCGGGGCGAAGGTGACGCTGCCCGAGCACCTGTCGATCAGGTACGCCTTGTCCTGCGGGCCGAGGCCGGCGAAGCTGTCCACCGGCCGCCAGATCTCGAAGGTGCGGCCCTCGTGTTCCCGGGCCGCCGCGCCCAGCTCCACCGACCCGGCCGGCACCTCGACACCGAGCAGCAGATCCAACGCCTCGGCGGTACGCGCCAGCGGTGCCCGGGCCGCGTGCAGCACCTGCCCCGGCGCTCCGGTGCCGACCCCCAGCAGTTCCGCCTCGACCAGCTCGCAGTGGTGCATCCGGACGGTCACCTCGCGCTGCCCGGCGGCCAGCGACGCCGGTTCACAGGTGACGAAGACGACGGGCCGCGGGTCCGCGCCCCGGGCGGCGGCCACCCGGGTGCCGGCCGGGATCCGCAGCGGCGCGTCGTCCGACCCGGTCCGGGTGAACACCACGTCCGCCCAGGCGGCGCTCGGCGCGTGTCGGCTCACCCCGAGCAGGTTCAGGAAGGCGACGTACGCCTTCTCCGGCAACTGGTTCAGCCGGTAGATCATCACCTCGGTGAGGTGTGCGAACGCCTCCAGCAGGGCGATGCCGGGGTCGTGCGCGGACAGGTCGGTCCAGCCCGGACAGGACTGCTGGATCCGGTCGCGGGCCTCGGTGACCAGGTCGAGGAAGCTGCGGTCGTCCAGGTGCGGCACGGGCAGGGTCATCGCGCCTCCTCAGCGTCGGTGCCGGGCTCGGCGGTCGGCCCGGCGGCCGGTTCGTCGTCGGCGGGCAGCAGGTCGACGGAGAAGACCAGCTGGCCCGGCGTGAGGCTGGCCCGGATCCGGTAGTCCAGCCGGATCACCAGCCGCCACGCGTCGTCCGGGTCCGGACCGGCGTCGACGTCGAGCACGTCGATGCGCGGCTCCCAGCGGGCGATGGCCGCCCGTACGTAGTGGATGGCCAGGCCGGCGGTGGTGTCGTCGTTCGGCGCGAAGACCAGCCGGTGCAGCCGGGAGCCGTAGCCGGGGCGCATCAGCCGCTCACCCGGGGTGGTGGACAGCAGCAGGAACAGCGCCTGGCGTACGGTCTCGTCGCCGTCGGTCATGGCCAGCCCGCCGGCCGCGGTCAGCCCGAGCCCGCCGCTGCGACCCGGGTCGAAGCCGGCACCGACGAACCTGATCGCCCTCATCGGTCGGCCGCCACGAACCGCTGCCGGGGATCGCGTACCCGGTAGGTGAACTGGCCGGGCGGGCTGCCGTTGGTGAATCCCTCGAGGTGCGACAGCACGACCGGTCGACCGTCGACGCGTACCCACCTGCTGTAGCCGACCCGCACCGCTTCGGTCGTCGTGCAGGGTTTCACAGTGGTGCCGTAGTTGGGGCAGGCGACGATCGTGCGGCCCTTCGGGTCGTCGGCCACAAGCGTCGGGACACCGGCGATCGTCAACCACTGCTGCGAGGCCTGGTTGCGGACCCGGCCGTCGTGGTCGCACCTGATCACCGAGTCGCGGTGGATCCAGCGCATCAGCCGCCTCCTTCGTGGTGGGCGCGGGCGAGGGTGCGGGCCTGCTCGGCGGCGGTGTCCGGGTCCTCGACCGTCTCGGCGTGCAGGAAGTCGACGCTGCGGGCCCGCACCACCATGGCCCGGCCCGGGGCGGAGAGCACCAGGTCGGTGGCGGCGTGCAGGGTGGCCAGGTCGGGGGTCAACTCCAGCCAGCTGCCGGCGTCGGTGCTCAACCGCAGACTGCGGGCCACGTCGTCGATGACGACCTGCTGCCCGCCGGCGGTCCGCAGCGACCAGCGTCGGGCCCGACCGTCGTCGATCCCGGCGTCGTACGGCTCGACCGCGCCGAACAGCGACCCGAGGACGATGCCGGAGGCGGGTTCACCACCGGGCAGCGCCACCAGCACGCTGTCCTGTGGATCGGGCAGCGCCACCAGGCCCTTGCCCCGCCCCGCCCCCGGGCAGAGCACGGCGAGCCAGCCGGCGTCCGCGCCGCCGTAGGCGGGCAGCTCCACCCGTACCCGGCCCAGCCCGTCGGGGTCCGCCACGTCGGTGACCGTGCCCAGGGTGACCACCGCCGGTGGGGGTGGCCCGGCCGGCGGGGCCGGCGGTGGGACGGTGGAGAAGCGGGTCAGGTGTCCGTCGGCGTCGAGGGTGTGCACCACCTCGGTGAGCACGTAGGTGCCCGCCACCGCCTCGGCGACCCCGGTCAGGCGTACCCGGCGGCCGGGCCGCAGCGCCGGATCGCCTTCGGCCGTACCCTCGGCGGTGACCAGGGCGGCGGCCCGGACGTCCAGGCGGGCCTGGGCCAGCGCGGCGATCTCGTCGTCGCTGCGGCCCGGCTGGTCCAGCGCGGTGCGGGCACCGTCCGCGCCGACATCGGCCGGATCCGGTTCGACAGGCGTACGACGTCCGCAGCGGGGTGTGCCGGCGCTCTGCGCGATCGGTTCGGCGCGCTGCGGATGCCAGCCCAACGCCGTGCTCTCGCCCGCGGCGGTGTCGGCGTTCACCGACAGACGCAGATCGTGCACGTGGTGGCCGAGTTCGAGGGGGATCGGCTCGCCGTCACCCTGCAAGGTCACCAGCCGCAGCACGTCGTCCTGCACGGTCAGGTGCAACCCGGCCCGGCCGGCCACCGCCAGCAGCAGGTCGAGATCGCTGGCCCGGTGGTGCGCCAGCCGCTCCAACCGTGGCCCGTCGCACTGCGCGTCGACGCGCAGCCCCAGGTCGGCGCAGAGGTCATCGGCCAGGTCGGCGACGGTGACCGACTCGAAGACCCGTAGCCGTTGCCGTTTGCGCAGCCGGTGCAGCGGATCGTACGCGCGGACCCGGAGCGTGGCCGCGCCGTCGGCGGCGTACTCGACCTCGACGGCGGTGACCTCACCCCGGAACAGCGTCTCCGGTCGACCGTCGAGCCGCACCTGCAGGCTCGCGCCGAGCCGCACCGGGCCGGTCAGGGCCGCCGTGCCGGGACCGGCGGCCAGCACCGCCTCGCACTGGGTGGGACGGTTCAGCCGGGCGGCCACCCGGACCGTACGCAGCTGACCGGTAAACGCCTCGGGCAGCGCGACGCCGTCGAGCAGCACGATCAGCGCCCGAGGCGCGACGCCGGTCACCGCTCGCCCCCGGCAGAGATGGTCTCGGGCAGCGGTGGCACCGCCAGGGCGGTGCCGGCGGGCACCGCGAGCGGGTCGGTGATCCGGTTGTGTTCGGCAAGCAACCGCCAGCGCAGCGGCGAACCAAGCGCGTCGTGGGCGAGCAGGTCGAAGCGTACGCCGGAGGAGTCGACGGCACCGCTGCCGTCGCCGGCGGCGACCACGGCCGTGCCCGGCGCGACGGCCGGGGTCTGCGCGGCGGCGAGTTCCTCGGCGAAGCCCTCCCGGGCCCGGTCGGCGTCCTCGGTGACCCGGACCAGCTTCAGCCGCAACCAGGACCGGCGCGGTGACCCGGTGGCGGTGAACGCGTCGAACCGTTCCGCGACGGCGACGATCACCCCCGGCACGTTCCAGGTCTTGCCCCACACCAGCCGGACCAACGGCGGCCGCACCCAGCCGTGCTCCACCGCCGAGTTCTCCGCGAGCAGCCACAACGGCCGGGTCAGTTCCCGGACGTCGGCGGGACGCACCTGACCCTCGGCAAAATCGGTGTCGAACAGCAGATCAAGAACGAGTTCGGTACGCCCACCACCGGTGAAGACCAACGGATCGTCGGCCCGCCCGGCCCCGGTGAGCTGGGTGCCCGTGCTGCCCCGATGACGTACCCCGGCGAGCCGGGTCACCTCGACACTCTCCGGGTTGAGCAGGCAGTCGATCCGCTCACCCGTGGCGTCGATGAGGAAGGCCACCCGTTCCATCAGTCGCCCGCCTGTTCCCGGTCGAGCCGACGCAGGTGCCTGCCGTCGTCACCGGAGGCCTCTGCCACCGACCACAGGGGAGCATCGTCAGGCAGCCTCGGCCACGGCCCGTCGACCCGCCGCCGCCGGTCCGACCACCCCGACGGGTCGAGGTCCGGCCACCGCCCCCCACCACCGGCCCACTCGCCACCGGTGAACTGCTTGCCGTCGGTTGTCTGGTCGACACCGGCCGGTATTCCGCCGGCGGGCCACAGCCCGTCCCCGGCCACGGCGCGACCGCCGGGCCGGTACCGGACCGTAGGACTGCCGGTGCGCTCGTATCCCGTGGCCGGCCGGCCGGTCAGCTCGCGCCCGCCGATGACTCGGCTGCCGGGCGCGGGTCCGTCGGTGAGTCGTCCCGGGTATCCGTGCCCATCGGTAGGTCGCCGTGGGTGTCCGGACATGGGTGTGCGGTCGGCCTCGTCGTCCGCCGTGGGGCGGCTGGATCCGTACCCGGTCGGGGGTCCACTGGCTTCCGGATGCGTGTCGTCGGCGGTGCGACCGGCATCGACCGCCCGAAGCCAGCGACCGCCCCGAGCCGGGTCGCCGCCGCCCCAGCCACCAGATCCGCTGCGCCCCGGCCCAGGAACAGCGCCCGGCTGCCCGGCGTCACGCAGCCGAGCCCGGTTCGACGACAGCCCTCCCGCCGCCCTTACTCGCCGACCAGGGGCGGGCAGCCGGGGTGTCGGGTGTGACCAGCCGGCATCCGGCCCGCCGAGCCGCCGAGGTGTGGCCGTGTCCTCATCGTCCTCGTCGGCAGGGCGCGGCCCGTCGGCCGCTGCGGTG
The DNA here is from genome assembly GCF_002879555.1 of Verrucosispora sp. ts21. Lineage (NCBI taxonomy): Bacteria > Bacillati > Actinomycetota > Actinomycetes > Micromonosporales > Micromonosporaceae > Micromonospora > Verrucosispora sp. ts21. The sequence goes on from NZ_PNOZ01000005.1 coordinate 8,209, forward strand.
CCGGCTGCGCTGTACGCCGGAACCGCATCACCATCTCGTGGCGTCGACCTTTCGATGCCGTCCGGCCCAACCCGACCGAACTCGCCCGGCCTCACAGCCCTCGCCGACCCACCCGGCCGCACGACAGCCTGCGGCGATTCGCCCGGCCGCACGACATCCCGCAGCGACTCGCCAAGCCTCACGACGGCCCGTGGCGACTCGCCCGGCCCGACGGCAGTCTGCGGCGACCCGTGTGGCTCCGCAGCCCGAACTACCTCGCCGACCCCCCTTTGCTCTGCTTCACTCCACGCACCGCCCGGCGTCCGATATCCGGACAGTGGCCGTTGCGTCGGTTGAAGCAGAGCAAAGGGGTCGGTGGACGTATAGCCGGGTGCGGTGTGTGGACCGCCCTCCGCAGTGGTCGGGGCGTGGAGTGAGACGGCAGCGTCGCCGTGGTCCGGCCCGTCGTAGGCAGGCGCTGCGGTGGCCGGCGACGGTTCGTCGGGCGGGAGGTCGCGCAGCAGGCCGGGGGCGTGCGCCTCGACCACTCGCAGCCAGTGCTCCGGTGGCCGACCGGGACGTCGGGGGGAAGCGGTGGCGTCGGGTGCCGGGCCGGTGACCGGGGAGGCGACCGCGGGGCCGGCGACGCGGTCCACGGCCTGGGCCGCGGACCGGAGCAGATCGGCCAGCCGGCTAAGCGGTCGTCGGCGCGGCACCGCCGGCCTCCAGTTCCAGGCTCTCGTAGCGCAGGGTCAGCGCCGCGATGGCAATCTCCTGACTGAGGGTGTTCAGGTGCGCGCCGCGCCAGTTCGTCGGCCAAGCGTTGATCAGGTTCCAGCGCAGCACCTCCGCGGTGCCGGCGGCGTCGAGCAGCACCACCGAGACGTTGCGGCGGTTCACCGTGCCGCGGGCGACCGCGTGCACCCAGTCCCACAGCTCCCGCGACGAGGTGAGGCCGAAGTGCAGGGTGACCGGGCCGTACTCGACCTGGCCGGGGATCATCCGGATCCGGTCGTTGCCCTGCTCCCGGTACGCCACCGCCGGGATGTTCACCTCCAAGCCGCTGACCTCTGTGAAATGACCGTTGGTGACGCCGTTGACAAGCAACTTGAAGTTGTACGCGCGGTACGGGTCGACCGGGGCGCCCGGCTGTGGTGTGGCCGTGGTCGGCATGTCAGCCTCCAATCATCTCGGTCTCGGTGCCGCCGGCCCACTGGCTCAGCTTGAACACCACGAATTCGGCCGGCTTCACCACGGCGATGCCGATGTGGGCGACCACCATGCCGGCGTCGCGGACGTCGGCCGGGTTGGTCTCCTCGTCGCACTTGACGAAGAACGCCTCCTCGGGCGTACGGCCCAGCAGCGCGCCGTCGCGCCACACCCGGGTCAGGAACGCGCCGATGTCGCGGCGGATCGAGCGCCACAGCGAGAAGTCGTTCGGCTCGAACACCATCCAGCGGGTGCCGTTGGCGATGGCCTGTTCGATGGAGATGGAGAGCCGGCGTACGTTCAGGTAACGCCACTCGCTGGCCTCGGCCGCGAGGGTACGCGCGCCCCAGACCCGGATGCCCTCGCCGGGGAAGTAGCGGATGACGTTCACACCCTTGGGGTTGAGCACGTCGTGTTCGGCCCGGGTGACCAGGTGGCCCAGGTCGACCGCGCCGCGTACCGGCTCGTTAGCCGGCGCCTTGTGCACCCCGCGCAGGGCGTCGGTGCGGGCCCAGATGCCGGCCACGTGCCCGCTCGGCGGGGTGAGCACCAGGTCACCGGAGAGCGGATCGCGCACCCGCAGCCAGGGGTAGTAGAGGGCGCCGTAGTCCGACTGCCGGGGCCGGTGCGACACCGGGCCACCACCACCCGATCCGCCCCCCGAGCCACCACCGGAGCCGGGGGTGTCCGGGTCGGCGGTGTCGGCGGGCTTGGCCGGGCGGGCCGAGCCGGGCGTGGCGACCCGGGTCAGGGTGGAGATGTCGTCGATGTCCGGTGGCGGGTCGCAGATGGCGACCATGGAACGGGTGCGTTCGGCCAGGCTCAGCAGCGCCTCGTGGGAGACCGGATCGTGGAAGCCCGGCGTGGCCACGATGGAGATTTCGTCGACCGCCTCCAGCAGGTCGAGGCCGGCGCGTTTGCGGCCGGTGCCGGTGACCGCGCCGCCCTCCCCGACGTTGACCACCCAGCAGCGGGTGCCACCGTTGTCCAGGAAACCGAAGACGGCCCGGGCCAACGGCGTGCTCTCGAAGTCGTCGCCGTCGGCGTAGAGGCGCAGGAAGTCGGTCCAGTTGTTCACGGCGAGGGCCTCGCCGAGGTGCGCGGTGCGGTCGGGCGCGACACCGACGAACGCGGCGGTGCTGGTACCGGCCGGTCCGATCGGTCTGGCAGCACCGGGCACCTCCTCGACGTAGATGCCGGGCGAGAAGTAGGTGGGCATCGGTCCTCCCGGAATCGGGTCGGTGGGTCAGCGGGTCGGTGGGGCGCAGACGATGACGATGTCGGGCTCGGTCGGATCGACCTCGGCGGTGAGTACCTGACCCCGGCCGGTGAGCCGCAGCCGCACCGGGCCGGGCTGCTCGGGATCGTGGGGTACGCCGACGATGCGGAACCGGCCGGCCGGATCGGTGCGGGTCGCGTACGCCTGACCGACGACCTCGACCCGCATGGCCGCGAGCGGCTGCTCGGCCGGGCCGACGACCCGACCGTCGAAGGTCAGCATGTCCAGTTGTCGCAGCCGCAGCGGGTGCAGGACCGGCGCGGCCGGCTGCCGCGCGGGGGTGATCTGGACCGGCACGTCGATCAGCAGCGCCGGTCGGGGCGGCGTGCCGAACGCCGTCCACAGTGCCGGGTCACCGGTTTCCAGGGTGAGCGTGTGGGTTCCCGAGGTGGTGGCCGCGACGAGCACCCGGTCCAGCGCGGCGAGGGCGTCCGGTCCGCCCACGGCGAGCAGGTAGCGGACGGTGAACCGGTAGGGCTCGGCTGCGCCGCTGCCCCGGGTCTGCCGGACCGGCCGCAGTTCCAGCGGCCAGAGGGTCAACCCGCCCGGATCGGTGTCCGGCCCGGGCGGGCCGACCGGAACGGCGGCGCCCGCCGCCCCGGCCAGCCACGCCGCCAGGTCGGCGGTGGCACCCTCGATCGGCCCGGGGTCGCTCATCGCGGTGGTGTCCCCTGGATGCGGTACGCGATGGCCTCGTTCCACACGTGCGGGTAGACGCCGATCTCGAAGTACCGGGTGAACCGGTTGATCGGCGCGCCCGCGTGGTCGTGGTAGAGCAGCCACACCGGCGCGATGGTGAACAGCACGTAGTTGGCCACGACCAGCGGGATGTAGAGCGGCCCGAGCAGGCGGGCCTGGAAGACGTGCACGTCCTCGTGCCGCTGGATGCCCGGACCGGAGCCGGCGCAGACGGTGCCGAGCGTGGTGGCGTACCGGGGGGAAACCCCCTCCAGCACGTTGACCCGGCAGCTGTGCTGGGAGGTGGCGCGGTCCAGGGAATGACCGAACAGCAGGTGTACGGCGAGGTAGAGCGCGCCGACCAGGGTGTTCAGCAGGCTCCAGGTGTGGTCGACCACGAACAGGAACACCCCTCGGGCATCGGGTCCGTAGACCTGGGCCGAGGTGATCGCCCAGCCGAAGACGCCACCGACCAGCAGGCCGAGGACCGCGCCGACGAGCAGCCCGACCGGGCCGCCGACGAGTAGACCGAGCACCGCGCCGGCGGCGACGTGGACGGCAGCGCTGATGATGCCGAAGACCATGACACTGCTCCGTTCAGGCCCAGGAGCGGACGAAGCGGGGCTCGTTGCCCTGCGCCAGTTGGATCGGCGTCGCCTGCCGGTTGCCGGGCGGCAACTGGTTGATGCCGAGCGCGGCGGAGAAGATGACCAGGCCGTTGAAGAACGCGATGATCCACTTCTCCGGGCCCACGTCGGTGGCGAGGGCCGCGGTGAGGTACGACAGCGCGAGCGCGATGCCCAGCGCGATCCACTTGCGCGCCTTGTCGGCGCTGGGGCCGATCAGGCCCCCGATGACGTTCGTGGTGAGCAGGGTCGCGGCGCTCGCGCCGGTGAGGCTGCCCAGCGCGGCCCAGGTGAAGAGATCGTTCATGGCCGATCCCCCTTCGATGCGCGGTGGTGCGGGGTGGGGAGGAGGAGGTGTCGTCCGCCTTGTCCGGGCGGGCGGCGGCCGGTCAGGTCAGCCGGCACCCGGCGAGCCGGGAATCGTGGTGCGCGGCGCGGCCGGAAGGGCGGTGCCGTCAGTGGGTTCGACGGTTGTGGTGGCGTCAGCGGCCCCACTGCCGTCGGTGGCCGTGGTCACCTCGCCGGCCGCACTACCCTCGGTGGCCGTGGTCACCTCGCCGGCCGCGCTGGCTGCGGTGGCCTCGGTGTCCGTGGTCGAGTCGCCGGCTGCGCGGGGGCGGCGCAGCAGCAGGACGACAAGCAGGGCGACGAGCAGCAGTACCACCGCACCAGCGGCGATGAGCAGCCACGGCGGCCCGCCGGCGGCGTCGGTGTCCGCGGCGGCCGCGGACGGTCGGGGTGGCGCCTCGGCCACGGCACGTAGCTCGGCCGGCTTGGGTTCGTTGGGGTTGACCCGCCAGGTCACCGTCCGGTCGTTGACCTGGCCGCCGGCGTTGACGTCGAGAACGCGGCCGGGGAAGGTCACGGCGATCTCGAAGGACATCAACAACATGAATCTGGCTTGATTTTCCGGGTCCTGTTCGGCCACTTTTCCGCCGTACTTCTTCGGATCGAGTGGCAGGGTGAAGACGTAGCGGTCATTCGCCCGGACGATGCGCAGACTCTCGCTGTCGAATTGATCGAGAGGTACATTCTGGTAGTTGATCTGAAAACCGAAGTGGGTGTCGGTCGCGTACGGGGTCTCGGGGCCGGGCGGCAGCGCGGGAATGTTCTGCCGAAGGTCGGCGAAGCCCTGCTCGACGGTCTTGTTGTTCAAGGTCAGGACCTTGCGCTCGGCGGTCAGCAGGAGTTGCCCGCTGACGGTGTCGTCCGCCTTGACGGTGAGCCCGATGTTGAGTTGCATGCAGCCGGAAAGGGCCGCCAGCAGGACGAGGCACACCACACCGTGGAGTGTCTTGATGCGCCCGAACCCACTTCTCATGGGCACAGTGTGTGCGCTTTCCGTCCGACCCATCAGTCAGCGATCAGTCATAAGCAAGTCGCCGATCTTACCGATGGTCAGTCACATTCAGCCGAGGCTGGAAATGGTGCGGATGGATATTCTGAAGGGTTGGCCGCCTGCGCATCTTGATCAGGGCAGCTACGCGCTCTCCCGCAGCACCAGCGACGAGGGGAACATGGTCGTCGGTGGTGCCGGGCGTTGTTCCAACACCATGGTCGCTGCTGCTGCGGCGATCCGCCGCACCGGGTGGCTCGCCGTGGTCAGCGCGGTCACCGAGGCCAGCGGGATGTCGTCGAACCCGGTCACCGCGACGTCGGCGGGCACCCGTACCCCGTCGGCGCGCAACTGGTCGATCACGCCCAGCGCGGTCGCGTCGCTGATCCCGACGATCGCGTCGGTGTCCGGCCAGCGGTGCAGCACCTCCCGGGCGGCCGACCGGCCGCGCGCCGCGCTGAAGTCCCCGGCCACCTCCCGAACCGGCAGCCCGGCCTCACGCAGCAGCCCCCGGTACGCCTCCACCGAGCGGCGCGAACAGGCCAGCCAGGCCGGGCCGGTCACCATCGCGATCCGCCGGCGGCCGGCGGCGTACAGATGACGGACGATCGCGCTGGTGCCACCACCGTTGTCGATGTCCACCGACGGTACGGCCGTCGAGCCGATCCCGATCGAGGCGGTCCGCCCGTGAAGCCGGCGCGGCACCACATCGAGCAGGGCTTCGGTGGTGTTGACCAGCACCAGGCCGGCCACCGCGCGATCGTCGGCCAGCCGGGCGAGCTGTCCCGGCTGGTCCAGCGGCACCCACGCCACCGTCACCCCGAGCCCGTACGGGGCGCAGACCTGCGCGGTGGTGCTGACCACCTGGTCGAGGTAGCTGTCGTCGAGCACCCCCGGCGAGGTGCCCGCCACCGCCACCAGCAGGCGTACGCCGGCACCCCGCACCAGCGCCCGTGCCGCCGCGTTGGGCACGTAGCCGAGCCGGTCGGCGGCGTCACGCACCCGCTCACGGGCGATCGGTGACGCGAATCCGCTCTCGGCGAGGACCCGCGACGCTGTCGACCGGGACACCCCGGCCGCCCGGGCGACATCCTCCAGGGTGGCGTGCCGTCGTGCCGTCGTCATGATGTGCTCCCCGTTGCCTGTCCTGCGCGGTTGCCTGTCCTGCGCGCCTCGTGCGGGCGTCCGAGCGCATCATGCCTCGCGGAAGGGCCCGGCGGTAAGGACCGGGGAGGATTGTGCTGGTAGCGCTCCCAGGTGTGGGATCGTGGCGAAAGGTCGGCACCAGGAGAGGAACGCGAACAGGTGGATCCCAGCGCCATCCCCACGGCCGCGCCGGCCAGTTCCGGCCCGTCCCGTACCGTGTTGGCCGCCCGCAACGGTGTGGCGGTGGTGTTCGCGCTCAACGGGCTGGCCGTGGCCACCTGGTTCGCGCGGGTGCCGGCGGTCCGCGACGGCCTCGACCTGACCCCCGGACGCCTCGGGTTGCTCCTGCTGGCCATGTCCATCGGTGCGATCGTCGCCATGCCCACCGCCGGCCTGGTGACCCAGCGGCTCGGTGCGGCCCGCGCGGTGGCCTTGTCCACGCTGATCCTGACGATCGGGTTGACCGTCGCCGGGGTGTCGGCAAGCGTGCTCGACTCACTGGCCGGAGTGGCGGTGGGCCTGTTCGCCGTCGGTTACGGCTCGGGCAGTTGCGATGTCGCGATGAACATCGAGGGTGCGGCCGTCGAGCGTCGACTCGGGCGTACGGTGCTGCCCCGCTTCCACGCCGCGTGGAGCCTGGGCGGGGTGGCCGGTGCCGGGATCGGTGCGGGGGCGGCCCGGCTGGGGGTGCCGATCGGCGTACACCTCAGCGTCCTGGCCGCGCTGGTGCTCGGCGGCACCCTGCTCGGGGCGCGGGCGTTCCTGGCGGCCGAGCCGGAGGCGCAGCCCAGCACCCCGGCGGACCGTCGTCGACGCCTGCTCGCCGCCTGGCGGGAGCCCCGCACCCTGCTCATCGGCCTGCTGGTGCTGGCGGTGGCCTTCGCCGAGGGCAGCGCCAACGACTGGCTCGCGGTGGCCTTCATCGACGGGTACGGCTTCAGCGAGGCGGCCGGCGCGGCGGTCTTCGGTCTCTTCGTGGTCGGCATGACGGTGGGTCGCACCCTCGGCACGGTGGCGCTGGACCGGTGGGGAAGAGGGCCGGTGCTGACCGTGACCATCGTGCTCGCCATCGTCGGGGCCGCCCTGGCGGTGCTCGCCGGCTCCGGCCCGATCGCGGTCGTCGGTGTGCTGCTGTGGGGCCTGGGTGCCTCGCTGGGCTTCCCGGTCGGCATGAGCGCCGCCGCCGACGAGGAGGAGCACGCCCACGTCCGGGTCAGCGTGGTCGCGGTGATCGGTTACACCGCGTTCCTTGCCGGGCCGCCCCTGCTCGGCCTGCTCGGTGACCAGGTGGGCACGCTGCGCGCCCTACTGGTCGTGCCCATCCTCCTCCTGCCCACCCTCGCTCTGGTCCCCGCCGCACGGCCGCCACGCTGAGTCGAGATCCTGGTACGAAACCGCCGTTCCATGGGCGCTTTCGTACCAGGACCGGTCGGTCACCTGACGGCGACCACGGCGGCGTCGGGGCCGGCGCGCCAGAGGGTGCCGACCTCGGTGAAGTCGGCGGCGGAGAGGGCGGCCAGGTGCCAGGAGACCGGCGGATTCCACTCCGGGCTGTGGCCGGTCGGGTAGATCGCCTGACGCTGGCGTACGAGCGGGCCCAGCGTCTCGTCCTGTTCGGCCTGCTGCCACCACTGTGACCAGGACAGGGCGGCGCCGGCGGCGTACCGCGCAGTGCGGCGTCGTCGTGCCCGGGCCAGCAGCCGCTCGGTCAACTCCGGCAGACCGTCGTCGGGCATGTGGTCGGCGTTGACCAGCAGGCCGCCGGGGCGCAGCAGGTCACGTACCTCGCCGTAGAGGTCGGCCAACCGCTCGGCCGGCAGCCAGTGCAACGCGGTGGCGGTGAGCACCGCGTCGTAGTGCCGGTGGGGCAGGGTGGTGTGCCAGTCGGGGCGGCCGAGGTCGGCGGTCACGATGCTGGCCCGGTCACCCAAGGTGGCGGTGGCGAGAGCGAGCAGGGCAGGGTCCAGATCGACCAGGGTCAGGTCGGCGTCGGGGAAGCGGCGCAATGCGCGCAGCGAGATGGTGCCGGTGCCGCCGGCCAGGTCGAGCAGCCGCAGCGGCGCGCTGTCGCGGATGGCGTCGACCGCGTCGAGCATGGCGGCGAAGCGCTGCTCCCGATCCGGCAGGTACGCCTCCTGCTGCCGGTCCCAGCTCTCCTGCCAGGCGTCCATGTCCGAGATGTAAGTGCTCACAGCCGGACACGCTACTTACATCTCACGGAACCTGTCCAGAGTTGTTGCCGACAATTTGCAATAGAGAGAGAATGGCGGGGCGATGATCCTGGGGCCGTCGGCGGATGCCGACGGCCCCTGCCACCGGCGATAACATGGTCGCCCGAGGGCGGGGCCCGCCCGACCGTACGGCCTCAGGAGTCAGGTGGAACCGCAGCGCACCGCCGCGCACGAGATGTTCGACGCCGACGTGGCCTCGAACCGGCTCGGCATTGAGTTGATCAAGGCTGCGGACGGTGCCGCGGTGGCCCGCATGCGGATCACCGCCGAGATGGTCAACGGACATCGCATCGCCCACGGCGGCTTCGTGTTCCTGCTCGCCGATACCGCTTTCGCGCTCGCCTGCAACAGCCACGGGCCGGTGACCGTCGCGGCCGGTGGCGAGATCACCTTCGTCCGTCCGGCGCACGAGGGTGACCTGCTGCTCGCCCGCGCCACCGAACGCACCAGGTACGGGCGCAGCGGGATCTACGACGTCACGGTGACCCGCGAGGACGGGCAGGTGGTGGCCGAGTTCCGAGGCCACAGCCGCTCCCTGCGCCCGGGCACGGGCCGCCCCGACCCGGCGGAGAAGTCCAGTGCCGGAGCGGCTGCCGGCCGCCGAAGCTGACCCACCGGCCCGGACCCGCCCCGCCGCACCACACACCTCCGCCGGCTGGCCGGCCTCCACGGCACCGCCGGTCCGGCCGGCCATCGTGGTGAGGTTGGCCCGGCGGGCGAACGCGGCCCGCAGGGCCCGGGTCAGCCGGGCGGCGGCGACCTGGCCCAGCACCGGATCGGCGAACCGGTGTCCGCCGGTCGGCAGCGCCACGAGCAGACCCGCCCTGGTCAGGTCGGCCAGCGCCACTGCCGCCCGATCCGCTGACCAGCCCACCGCGCGGGCCAGCTGCGTCGCCGAGCAGCGGGTCGAGACGGTGGCGGCCATCAGGGCGATCCGGAGCGAATCGTCGAGACGGTCCAGCCGGGCGTCGACGACCCGGCGCACGCTCTCCGGCACGGGGGGAGGGGTCGCCGCGTCGGCGTCGAGCGCGTCCACGTACGCCCTGGCATAGCCGGGGTTGCCGCCGACGAGCGGGATCAGGTGCCGCACCAGCGAGATCGGCCGCCCGGCCCGGCGCAACAGTCGGTGCAGCAACCGGCCGGTGGTCACCGCGTCGAGTGGACGCAACGGCACCGGGGCCCATCCGGCAACCTCGCCGGTACCTGTCGCGACCAGTGCCAGCGGCAGGCCGTCGGCCGTGGCCTGGTCGAGCAGCAGGTCCAGTTGGTGACGCAGCGCCGGCGCGGCCCGGTCGAGATCGTCGACGGCCACCACCACCGGTTGCCGCCGGGCCAGGCTCAGCAGCACCTCCCGCCAACAGGCCGCGGCTCGGACGCCGGTCGTGCCGGGTGCACCGGTCACCGCAGCCGTCGCCGCCGCCAGGCACTGCGCCGACACCTGCCCGTGCAGGGCGGCGGACAGGCGACGGCGTACCGTCGCGGCGTCGTCGGTGTCACGGACCCCGGCCAGCCCGCGCAGCAGGTCCACAAGCGGAGTCAGCGGACCGTCCGGGTACGGCGGGCAGGTCGTCACGCACCATCGCACCGCGCCACCCTCCACTGTGGGAGTGCTGCGGACCAGTTCGCGGAGCAACCGGCTGCGGCCCGCCCCGCGCGTCCCGGTCAGCAGCAGACGCCGTGGACCGGATCCGCGTACCGCCTCGGTCAGGTGTTCGCGGGCCACGGCCAGCTCGCGACGCCGGCCGAGCAACGGGCCGTCGGCCGAGGGCAGTTCGGGACGCAGCGTGCCGGTGGCCAGCCAGATGTCGACCGGCACGTCCTTGCCGGCCACCGTCACCGCCGGCACCGGCTGCTGGGCGATCAGGCCGGCGACGGCCCGGTGCGTGGCCGCGCAGAGCGCCACCCCGCCGTGCGGCGCGTACCCCTGCAACCGGGCGGCCAGGGTGATGACCGCGCCGCTGGCCACGCCGTGCCCGCCGTCGTGCCCCATCCCGAGGTCCACCACCGCCTCGCCGGTGGCGACCCCGACCCGCACCCGCAGCCCGGGGGCCATGGCGGGGGTACGGCGGTCGAGCGCCCGTTGGATCTCCAGGCCGGCCCGCACCGCCCGGTACGCCTGCCACCCGTCACCGGTGCGCGCGCCGAACAGGGCCATCACGGCGTCGCCGACGTACTTCTCCACCGCCCCGTCCCAGCGGCGCAGCACCCGGGCGACGGTGCCGAAGTAGACGCGTTGCAGGGCCCGGACGTCCTCCGGGTCGAGCCGGTCGACCAGCCGGGTCGACCCGACGATGTCGACGAAGAGCACGGTGACGGTCCGCCGCTGTTCGGTCACCGACCAGCGCAATCGGCTGGTCGGCCCGTAAGCACGGACGATGGTGGACATTGGCATCGGACGCACCCGCCTCTCCCCGCTTGGGTCGACGTTGCGGGGAGACTGTCACTGCAGGTCTGACCGGCGGATCGGCAGAACGACGTATGTCGGCCGGGCGCAACCGGTTGGTCGCAATGTCGACGCGAGGTGGGGGACAGGGGTGCGGCGGCGGTAGAACGGGAAGGGCGGCTGTGACTAGGCTGCGAGCCATGGCCAGCGACGTGGACAGCACACCGCTCGTCGGTCGGGCCGACCTGGTGGCGACGGCGCGCGCCGCGCTGCTCGACGATGTGGCGCCGGGAAGCACGGCTGCCGTCTTCCTCACCGGCGAGAGCGGGGTGGGTAAGACCAGACTGCTCCGCGAGCTCGGCCAACGGCTGGGCGACGCGGGTGCGCTGGTGCTCACCGGCTCCTGTCTGGACATCGGCGACGCCTCACCCCTGCATCCGCTGCGGCAGGCGCTGCGTCGTCTCGACGTCGACCTGCCGCCGGCCGCCGCCGCCTCGGTCCGCGCGTTGCTGGCGATGTTCGCCGAGGACGCGGCGGGGCCGGACGGCGCGGGCGCGCTGTTGGAGCGCGTCGCCCGAGGACTGAGCGTGATCGCCGGCGGTCGGCCCGTGGTGCTGGTCCTCGACGACCTGCAGTGGGTCGACCGGACGACCCGGCAACTACTGCTGTATCTGCTGGCCGGCCTCGGTGACCTTCAGTTGTCGGTGCTCGCGGCGGTGCGTTCGGAGTCCCTTCAGGGGGCGCATCCGCTGCGCCGGGTGCTCACCGAGCTGCGTCGACTGCGCTCGGTGCAGGTGCTCGATCTCGCCCCGCTGGACCGGGCCGCCGCCGAGCAGCTCGCCGCGGCGGTGGTGGGTCGTCCGCTGCCCCCCGAGGCGGTCGAGCAGTTGTGTCAGCGCAGCGGCGGCAACCCGTTCGTCGTCGAGGAGCTCGCGCGGGATCTGCGCGACGGCCGGGACGGGCTCTCCGACACCCTGCGCGAGGTCTTCCTGGCCCGGGTGGACGCGTTACCGCAGCCGGCGCACCGGGTCGTGCACGCGGTGGCCGCCGGGGTGGAGCCGGTCGAGCACTGGCTGCTCGCCCAGGTGGTCGCACTGCCCGAACAGGACCTGCTGGACGCGATCCGGGCGACCGTGGCCCACCGGCTGGTGGTCAGCTCCCACGACGGTTATCGGCTGCGGCACCGACTCGTCGCCGAGGTGCTGGAGGACGAGCTGCTGCCCGCCGAGCGGGCCCTGCTGCACCGCCGGTACGCCGAGGCGCTGACCGCCGCGCCGGGGGAGTTGCACCAGGCCCGACTGGCCCACCACTGGCGGCTGGCCGGCGAGCCGCAGCGGGCGCTGCCGGCGGCGGTGGCCGCCGCGCAGGAGGCGGAGCGGCTGTACGGCTACGCGGAGGCGCACCGGCACTGGTCGGTCGCGGTGGAGCTGGCCGAAGGGCTGCCCGACGCGGAGCGGGCGACGCTGCTCAGGCACGCGGCCGAGGCCGCCCACCACTGCGGCGAGTACGCCCGCGCGCTGGCGCTGCTGGAGGAGCTGGCCGCCATCGACGTCGATCAGACGGCCTGTGAGCTGCACATCCGTCGAGCCCGCTACCTGGCGGCGGCCGGCCGTTCGGCGTTGGCCGAGGCGGAGTACCAGCGTGCCCTCGACGCCGCGGACTGCAGCCCTCGGCAGCGGGCCACGGCCGCCGCGCACCTGGCCGAGTTGCTGCTGCAGCTGGGCCGGTACGCCGACGCGGGCCAGTGGGCCAAGGAGGCGCTGAGCCTGGCCGAGCAGGCCGAGGGCGCCACCACGGAGGTGGTCCTGGCCAGCATGGCGTTGGGCTTCTCCGAGGCGTACCGCCAGGATCCGGACGCCGGGTTGGCCGTGCTGCGTCGGGCGTTGACGACCGCCGAACGCGCCGGCCGGCCCGAAGACGTCGCCCTGGCCTATCTGCATCTGGCCGAGCTGCTCACCGGGCCGCTGAACCGCATGGAGGAGGGGGTGGTGGTGGCCCGCCGGGGCGCCGAGCGGGTGGCCGAGCTGGGGCTCGGTCGCAGCTACGAGACCCGGCTGCTGGCGATCGCCACGAACGGTCTGTTCCGGGTGGGTCAGTGGGCCGAGGCGGAGAAGGTGGTGGCGGCGGCCCTGCGGCATCGCCCCTCCGGCACCGACGCGGTCGAGTTGCTGCTGGCCCGGTGCCGCCTCTCGGTGGGCTACGGCGACATCGAGGCGGCCGACCGGGACCTCGACGCGGTGGCCACCATGCTGGCCGGCGGTGGTGCCCGGCACGTGATTCCGCTGCTCACCCTGCGGGCCGGGCTGGCCATGTGGCAGGGCCGCCACGACGTGGCCCGGCATGCGGTGCAGCGGGGGCTGACCGAGACCCGCTCCGACGACCTGGTCATCGTCGCGGTGCTCGTCTGGCACGGTCTGCGTGCCGAGGCGGAGGCGAAGGCCAACCGCACCTCCGTCGACGACAACGCGGTGCGCCGGTTGCGGCAGATCGTCGACCGGGTGGCCGAGAAGAGCGTGCGCGCGGCCCAGCCGGTGCGCGACGTGGTCGACGGCTACCTGGCGCTCTGCGCCGCCGAGGTGAGCCGGCTCGACGTGACCGATCCGGACCTGTGGGCGCGGGCCGCCGCGGCGTGGGATCACCGCAACCACCCGTATCCGGCGGCGTACTCCCGACTGCGTCAGGCGGAGGCGTTGCTGGCGCGTCGGCGGCGTACCGCCACGGCGGGCAAGCTGCTGCGGCAGGCGTACCAGACGACCCAGGGGCTCGGCGCGGTGCCGTTGACCGACGAGATCCGTACCCTCGCCGGTCGTGCCCGGGTGACGCTTGAGGACACCGGCCCGCTGGGGGCACGCGAGCCGGCCGGTGTCGGTGGCGAGGAACTCGCCGCGCTGACCGCCCGCGAGCGTGAGGTCCTGGCCGCGGTGGCCGAGGGGTTGACCAATCGGGAGATCGGCCAGCGGTTGTACATCAGCGAACGGACCATCGGCGTCCACGTGTCGCACATCTTCGACAAGCTTCAGGTACGTACCCGGGTCCAGGCCAGTGCCATCTTCCTACGTAGTCAGGCGTAGGTGTCGGATAGGTAGTTCTACTGATGTCGTACGGGTGGTCCTCCTGAAAGGCTGAGCCCGGCGCCGCAAGGGCACGGCGGCGGCGACGATCAGCGTGGAGGGCGACATGAGCGAGCGGGTCTGGGGGCCGATACACGGGGACATCGTCGACCTGCTCGCCGACCACCCGACGGACGTGCCGGCGGTGGTCGACCACCTGACCAAGCTGCAGGACATGCTGGTCCGGCTGCCTCCGCTGCTGGACAGCTGCCCGTTGGCCGACTTCAACAAGCTGTACCTGACCATCACCACAAGCGTGCTGGACGGCCTGTACGCCGACCGGTTCGTCGACCCGGCCTTCCTGTCCCGACTGGATGTGGAGTTCGCCGCCCGCTACTTCGACGCGCTGCGGCTGTGGACCGACTCCAGCCCGGGTACGCCCAAGGCATGGTCCTGCCTGTTCGAGCGGATGCGCGGCCCGGACGCCCGACCGCTGCCCTCGGCGGCGGCCGGAGTCAACGCGCACATCAACTTCGACCTGCCGTTCGCGCTGGTCACCACGTTCGCCCACCTGGAGTCCGAGCCGGTCGACGGAAGTGACCAGCACCGCGACTACCTGGAGATCAACAAGATCTTCGCGGACAAGATCCCCGGTCTGCGCCGGGGTTACCTGGAGCGGTGGCAGCTGCTCATCGACATGCTCAACGGGGAGATCGACGACTGGTACCAGGGTGAGTTGATCGGATACACGCGGGACGTCGCCTGGCGCAACGCCCAGCGGGTCTGGCGGTGCCGGCACGACCCGCTCCAACACGAACGCGAGCGTAAGCGGCTCGACGAGACGGCCGCGGCGCTCGGTCGGTTGCTGCTCTCGCCCCTGGGGGCGTTTCTGCAGTAGCCGGGGACGGGGGGTCCCCGCGCCCGGCCCGTGGGCGGGGCGCGGGGGCGGTCCGGCAGCCGGGGGGCATCGCCGGGATCGGACCAGGGGGGAGCAGGGGGTCGGCCGGCCCGGGGGGTGTCGGCCGGCCCCTTGCGGGTACGCCGCCCCCATGACCGCTGTGTCCCGGCGCCGTCCCGCAACACGGCCCCGACCTCGCCCCTCCGCCCCGGCACGTCCCGCCCGGCCGGGAGACCGTGCCGGCCGGGGAGCCCGCGGATGAGCCGGCGGCGCTTCGAGTTCCGCTTCGATCCACCGTGGCGACCGGTGCTGGCCCTGTTCGGTGTGCGGCCGTCGACGGCCTGGGTCGATGTCGACGCCGACGAGGTCACGGTGCGTTTCGGGCCCTGGCGGCTGCGGACCACCCGGGACAACGTGGCCGGGGTCCAGGAGAGCGGCCCGTACCGCTGGTGGCGGGCGATCGGCCCGCACCTGTCGGCCGCCGACGTCGGGGTCACCTTCGGCAGCAGCACCGCGCGAGGGCTCTGCGTCCGTTTCGGCCGACCGGTGCCGGCCCTGCTGCCCGGCCGGTGGCTGCGCCACCCTGCGATGACGGTGACCGTCACTGATCCGGACGCCCTGGCCCGTGCCCTCTCGGCGACACCCGACCGGCTTTGACCGTTTTGTCGAGGTGGTGTTCGGCGACCGCCTACGGTCGGGGCAGTGAGTGGGGGGAGGGCGGGCCAGAACATGGGGGACGGGACCAGAGCGCGACGTGGCCGGGGCCGCCGGGGGAAGGTGTCCGGCACACCCGAGCCCGCACTGCGGGCCGCCCGCGATCCGACCCGGCCGGGCGAGCGGGCCGGTCCACGGGTCGCCGTGCCCGAGCACGTGGCGGTGCGTCAGCCCGGTCCGGCGGTGCCGCCGAGCCGGCTGCGTCGGTGGCTGCTCATGCACCAGGTGCAGCCGGTCGGCCCGGAGACCGCCGAGGGGCACTCCCCGTCGCATGCCTGGTGGCGGGTGATGTGTCTGACCGGCGTCGACTATTTCTCCACCCTGTCGTACCTGCCGGGCATCGCGGTGCTGGCCGCCGGGGCGCTCTCCCCGCTGGCGACCCTGCTGATCGTGGTGCTGACCCTGTTCGGCATGCTGCCGATGTACCGCCGGGTGGCTCGGGACAGCCCGCACGGCCAGGGTTCGGTGGCCATGCTGGAGCGGCTGCTGCCGTTCTGGCGGGGCAAGATCTTCGTGTTGATCCTGCTCGGCTTCGTGGCCACCTCGTGGATCATCACGATCACCCTCTCCTCGGCCGACGCCACCGTGCACATGTTGCAGAACCCGTACCTGCCGGCGGCGTTCAGCGGGACCACCGTCGCGGTCGTGGTGACCGTGGTGCTGCTGCTGATCCTGGGTGGGGTGTTCCTGCTCGGGTTCCGGGAGGCGGTGGCTGTGGCCGTACCCCTGGTCGCCGTCTTCCTCGCCCTGAACGCGGTGATCGTGGTGGTCGCCCTGGTCGAGATCGCCGGTGACCCCCGGGTGCTGTCCGACTGGACCACGGCGTTGACCGCCGGCGGCGGACCGGGGCAGTTGGCGTTGACCGCGGCGTTGGCGTTCCCGCTGCTGGTGCTGGGACTCTCCGGCTTCGAGACCGGGGTGAGCATGATGCCGCTGGTCGCGGGGGAGGGGCCGGACGCGCAGACCCGGTTGGCCGCCCGGATCCGCAACACCCGGCGGCTGCTCACCGCCGCCGCGTTGATCATGTCGGTGTACCTGCTGTCGACCACCTTCGTCACCACCCTGCTCATCCCGCCCGAGGAGTTCGCCCCGGGCGGGGCGGCCAACGGGCGGGCGTTGGCCTACCTCGCCCACGAGCACGTCGGCGAGGCGTTCGGCACGGTCTACGACCTCAGCAGCGTGCTGATCCTGTGGTTCGCCGGCGCTTCGGCGATGGCCGGTCTGATCAACATCGTGCCGCGCTACCTGCCGTCGTACGGCATGGCGCCGGAGTGGGCGCGGGCGATCCGGCCGGTGGTCATCGTCTACACGGTGATCTGCATCGGCCTGACCGTGGTCTTCCGCGCCGACGTCGACGCGCAGGCCGGGGCGTACGCCACCGGGATCCTGGCGATGATGGTCTCCGCCGCGGTCGCGGTGGCGATCGCCGCGCTCGGCCGTCGCCAGCGCGCGACCGCCGCCGGCTTCACCGTGCTCACCCTGGTCCTGCTGTACGCGTTGACCGAGAACGTGCTGACCAAGCCGGACGGCATGGCCATCTCGGGCCTGTTCATCCTCGGCATCATCGCCGTCTCCCTGGTGTCGCGGGTCAGCCGGACCACGGAGCTGCGGGCGGAACGGGTGGAGTTCGACGAGGCGGCGCGGCGGTTCATCGCCGACTCGGTGGCCCACGACGGTCGGCTGCACGTGATCGCGCACAAGCGGCGCAGTGGCGCGGTCAAGGAGTACACCATCAAGGAACGGGCGCAGCGGGGGCAGAACCCGGTGCCGGGCGCGACCGACGTGCTGTTTCTGGAGATCGACGTGGTCGACCCGTCCGGGTTCCGGCACGTGCTGCGGGTCCGTGGGGTCGAGGTGGGCGGCTACCGGGTGCTGCGGGCCAGCAGCCCGGCCGCGCCCAACGCCATCGCCGCGGTCCTGCTGGCGCTGCGCGACGCCACCGGCGTACGTCCGCACGCGCACTTCGAGTGGTCCGAGGGCAACCCGATCGCGCACCTGCTGCGGTACCTGATCCTGGGCCGGGGTGACACGCCGCCGGTGGTCCGGGAGATCCTGCGCAAGTCCGAGCCCGATCCCGCCCGCCGTCCCGGTATCCACGTCGGCGGTTGAGCCTCGGTCCGGTTCGTGACCAGGACAGAGACATGAAGACGAAAGGCGTACTTATTCACTTATGCCGGATTTCGGCCCTTATTGGTCGTACGTTGCCTCTGGTGGCTACCGCGAGGTCAGCCGCTCCGCGCCCGATTCGGTGCGGCCTCTGTTTCGCACACACGAGAGGCAGGAACCCTCATGTCCACGTACCTCGGGGGCCGACAACCGGCCCGACGCGGGCGCCGATCGCCCTGGTACCTGGCCGGCGGGCTGGCGGCCGGCAGCCTGGTGGCCGCGGTGGCGGGTCTCGGCGGCGCTGCCGCGTCGGCCATCGACCGGGACGCGCCCGCGCCGGCACCGGGCCGGCCCGCCGCGCTCTCCGCCGACAACGGACCCTGGGACGCCGAATCGGCGGACCGGGACAAGCAGGACTGGGACAAGCAGGACCGGGACAAGAAGTGGCACGGCTCCGACGACGCCCAACGCGGCCGCCCCGGAAACGGTCGACCCGACGAACCCGAGGGTCGGCGTAGCGGGGGCAACGGGCGTGCGCCCCAGCACAAGGCCGTGCAGGTGCCCTGTGACTCCACGCGACTGATCGCCGCGCTGGTCCGGGTCAACGCCGAGGGCGGCGGCCTGCTGCGGCTTGCCGACAAGTGCACGTACACCCTGACCCACGCCTTCCAGCAGGCCGACGAGTACGACGGTGGGATCCGCGACGCCCGGGAGGCCGCCGACGCCGCCGAGAACCCGGGTGACGCCGAGGCGCCGCCGCGCAACCCGGCGCACGACACCGCCGGCCTGCCGGTGATCTACCACGCGATCACCATCGAGGGCTCCGGCGCGACCATTTCCCGTGGCGTGCACGCGCCGGACTTCCGCTTCTTCACCGTCCGCGACGGCGGCGAACTCACCCTGCGTGACGTGACCCTGCTCAACGGTCGGTCGAAGGCCGAGGGTGGCAGCATCCATATCGTGCACGGCGCGACCGCAGTCGTCGAACGGGTCACCGTCGCCAACAGCACGTCGCTGTCCGCCGACGGTGGCGGTGGCGGCATCTTCAACGACGGCAACCTGCGCATCAGCGACAGCACACTTGTCGGTAACCGGGCCGCCGGCACCGAGGGCAAGGGCGGGGGCCTGCTCAACGGTGGTGTCATGACCATGTACCGCACCGAGTTCCGGCACAACAGCGCCGTCAGCTACGGCGGCGGGCTGGCCAACTTCCGCGCCGCCGGGGACGTCTACTCCTCCACGTTCGTCCGCAACAACGCCGCGCAGGGTGGCGGACTGGCCAGCTTCTCGGCCCGTACCAAGGTCTTCGACAGCCTGGTCGCCGGCAACAGCGCCCAGACCGGCGGTGGCCTGGCCAACTCCGACGCGGTGCTGGTGCTCGGCCAGCTCACCGTCCGGGACAACCTCGCCACCGTCGCCGGTGGCGGCATCTCCACCGTGCAGGGCCTGCTACCGATCGACGACAGCGTGATCAGTGGCAACACCACGCGCGGCAACGGCGGTGGCGTCTACGCCGCGAAGTCCAACCTGCTCGTGCGCGGCACCGACGTGAAGGGCAACGAGGCGGTCGGCAAGAAGTCGCAGGGTGCCGGGCTCTTCGTCACCGCCGGCACCAGTTCGGTGTACCGCAGTCTGATCGTCGGCAACCGGTCCACTGTGAAGGCCGGCGGCATCCAGGCCGAGCGGGCCCAGGTCAAGATCGACGACGACAGCATCGTCGTCGACAACAGTCCCACCAACTGCCTGGGCAGCAAGGTTCCCGTCGCGCACTGCTTCCGCTGAGCGAGGATCCACCCGACGACGCTGCGTCCGGCCTCCGGCCGCCCGGGTCTCGACGACCGGGCCGTGCGAAGGGCTGGACGCAGCGTCGTCGTACCGGGTCACTGCGAGGGCTCGGGCAGTTCGCAGTCGACCTTCGGGTTGGCGCCGACGTAGTTGAGCGGACCGGCGGCGATGGTCACCAGGATCGTGCCGACCTCGGCGCAGTTGGCTTCCTCGTCGCTGTAGTAACCGCGCTGACCCGCGGCGATCGCGCCGATGACGAGCCAGATCACCACGAGGACTCCGAATATCGACGTGCCACGCATGGTTTCCTCCACGGTCGGGGGTGCTAGCAGGGTGTCCCGGCCATGTACCCCGCCGCGCTCTCCGGCTAACGACGGCCCGTGGCTACCACGACGGCTTGGGCATCTCGGGTGGGCGACCGCGGCTGCGCCGGACGTCGGCCAGGGCCACCCCGGCCAGCACCAGGGCGGCGGCGAGCGCGGCGGCGAGCGGAGGCAGGAACAGCACCGCCGGCGCGGCGGTGAGCAGCGCCAGGATGCCGCCGGGCCGCGACGGCGAGACCCGGTTGAACACCTCCCACTCGAAGCAGGCCCGACCGAGCAGGAACAGTGCCGGCCCGCCCAGGATGACCACGGCCCAGGAGGGCGGGGTACGTGGCGGCAGGGTGTGCGTCACCAGGTTGAAGCCGGCGGCGGTGACGACAACCCCGGCGACCATGAGCAGATGCGTGAAGGGCGCGGACTTCAGGAAGCGGCCCGGAAACCGTGCGGCCTTGATGAAGCCGGGCAGCAGCTCCCCGGCCTTGTACACGTAGATCTGCCACAGCAACAGGGTGGTGATGAAGGCGATCACCAGGCTGGCGGCCATTTCCAGCTCGGCATGATGGACGCTGTAGGCCATACCGATGACCAGGATCGCGTCGCCCAGGGAGATCATGACGAACTGTTGGAACCGCTCGGCGAGGTGCTCGGCGGTGGCGTTGCGGTGTGCCGGGGGAATGACACCCATGCCGGGTACCGGATAGGCCAGCCAGAGGCCCAGGAAGTCGATGGCCAGGGCGAGTGACCAGAGCGCCAACCGGGCGTCGCCGTCGACGGTGGCCCCGACGATCCACGGCACGGCCGACACCGAGAACCACACGGTCGTTCGGATCGGCCGTTGCCGGAGCTGCTGCTGGTGGCGCAACGCCGGAATGACGAACGGCGCGCGTCCCAGGTGGATCGCGACGTACGCGATGGCGAAGATCAGGCCACGATCGTCGAAGGCCTGGGGTATCGCCGTGGTCATCAGCAGTACGCCGAACATCACCGTGACGACCAGCGCCTTGATCTCGGGGTGTCCCGGGTCGTACAGCTCCGTGAGGAAGGTGGTGAGGACCCAGGTCCACCACACCGCGGCCAGCAGGACTGTCGTCCGGGCGCCCTGGGTCCAGGTGAGATCCTTGGCCAGGTCGTGCGAGATGAGGGCGAGTGCGACGACGTAGACGAGGTCGAAGAAGAGTTCCAGCAGGGTCGTCCGCGTGGGCGTCCTCGCGCTGCGGAGCACACGTGCCGAGCGCGCGGGATCCTGCGGCAACGGCACGGGTGGCTCCTGGACTACCGACTGTCGGTTGCTGGTGGGCCCTGCGATGTCGACATCGCAGACCCTAACCGCCCCGCCCCGCCCAGGTGCCCCGTTTACCGACCCCCGTACAACTTCGGGGAATGTGCTGCCTCCGCCCGCACCGAGGCGACATCTTCCCCGAAGTTGCACCCGCTGGTGATCCGGACGGCGGGATGTGTCCGGGGGCGTAGGTGGGGCGGCGCCTTGACGGGGCGCTGCCCCTACCCGCGGTGGTTGGGTGCGGCGGTGTCGCTCAGGGGGTGTCGTCGGGCTGGGCGGCCAGGATCTTCGCCTGCTGTGGCCAGGTCACCAGGCTGGCGGTGGCCCGCAGCCCGGCACCCCGGATGGTGTCCCGCAGCGTCGCCTCGTCCAGCTCCGCCAGCTGGTGGTAGGTGCGGATGCCCGCGCCGTGCAGGGCGGCGGCCATCTTCGGCCCGACGCCCTGGATCCGCCGGAAGTCGTCGACGGCATCGCTGGCGTCGGCGGCAACGGCGGCGGCCGGGGCGGCCGGGGTCTCGTCGGTGCTGGCTGCCGGGGTGGCCTCGGTACGCGGGCGGGGCGTGGTGGTGGCCTTGCGCCGCTTCGGCGGGGTGGCCACGGCGGGACGGGCGGCCGCGGTCTCCTCGACCGCCGGCTCCACCGGACCGTCCGGGACGGACACCGCCGGTGCCGACTCGGGCTCGGCCGTCGTGTCGGCCGACACCACGGCGTCCGTCGTGGTGGCCGGCTCGGAGACGTCCGTCGTGGTGGCCGGTTCGGGGATCTCCGTCGTGCTGTCGGGCTCAGCGATGCTCGTCGTGGCGACGGGCTCGGGGGTGTCCGTGGTCGCCACCGACTCGGGAGTGTCCGTCGTGGCGACGGGGGCCGCGGTATCGATCGTGGCGACGGGTGCGGCAGTGTCGGTCGTGGCGACCGGATCCGCCGCGTCGAGCGTGGCGACGGGCGCGGCGGAGTCGCTCGTGGCGACCGGTTCGGAGGACACGCTGGGTGTCGGCTCCGACGACGCGGGCTGGCTGCTCGGGCTCGACTGCTCGGTTTCGGCGGGCTGGCGAGACGCCGGCACCGGTGCCTGGCTGGTGGTGGGGTGCGTCGACGCGGGCGGTTCGCCACGACGGTTGCGCAGCAGCACCCAGCCCCCGGCCAGGCCCACCAACAGCACCACGAGCAGTATCAGCCAATTGCCGACAGAGTCGATCACGGCAAACCTCCCTGAAGTTCACGTCCGGATCGTGGCGAGAAAAACTCGCCGAAGCTTCGCATACCAGCGACGTGGGCAACAGGCAGGTCAGGTAACAGTCCGTGTCGTTGCGGCCGGAGCTACCAGCGGTGCCCGGCAAGGAACGGAGGGTGTCCGCCATGGCGGCACGCCGACGATCCCGGCGCCGTCGCGGGAGCCGGGATCGTCGGTACGGGCGGAGGTCGGCTGCCGGATCAGTCCTCCTCGCCGCGATAGGTGTAGAAGTCGTCGACGAACTTGCGCCGCAGTCGGGGCACCCGGCTGGTGACCCGGAAGTAGCCCCGCGCGCCGATCAGGGCCAGCCGACCGAACACCGGCTTGTACATCCGGTCGTCGCCGCTGGTGCCGCTGCGCGCCAACGAGTCGGCCACCCGGGCGAAGCCGTACGGCACCATGACCGCCTCGTAGTCGGCCACCGCCTGGATCAGGGACTTCTCACCGGCGGCGGCGAGGATCAGTTGCCGGCGCAGCAGGTTCGCGTCCCGCAGCGCGGTGTTGGCGCCCACGCCCCGGCCCGGTGTCATGGTGTGGATCGCATCGCCGAGCAGGGTCACAGTACTGCTGTGCCAGGGCGGCACCGGCTCCGATGTGGACACCCGGATCGGCAGGGCGCTGTCCGGGTCGGCCTGCCGGAGCAGGTCGCGCAGGCGAGGGTGCCAGTTCGCGGTGAGGTCCAGCGCCACCTGGATCAACTCCGACCCCCGGCGACGCATCACGTCCTCGGGGAAGCGTCGGGCGGTGCTCCAGACCACCAGGTTGATGTTGTCGCGGGTGCTGTCGTGCCGCAGCCCCGGCCAGTCCGCGAGCAGCGCCGCATCGGCGGGGTCGACGTCCGGCTTGAGTCGACCGTCGGCGTTCCACTTGAACTCCATCACGTGCAGCACGCCCATCATCCCGCCGGTCCCGAAGATCAGCGAGATGCCCCGCTGCACCGCCGGTGGCAGCAGGGCCCGGGTGTCGTCGGTGAGCGGGATCCGGGTGGCGATGTTGATCGTGCCGGCGTCCCGGATCACCGCGTGCGGCAGGTACTGGCGGCGTACCGCCGACTGAGTGCCGTCCGCGGCCACCAGCAGGTCACCGGTGGCGGTGCTGCCGTCGGCGAAGTGGGCGGTGACGGTGCCGTCGTGGTGCTGCTCGTACCGGGTGAAGGTGCGGTCGAAGTGCACCACATCTTCCAAGCCGGTCAACAGCACCTGGCGCAGCGTCATCCGCGCCACCGACCGCTCGGTGTCGACCGGATGGGTGTCCGGACGCAGCGGGAACGACGCCGTGGGCCGCAGCTTCTGGTCCAGCACGTTGAAGTAGCGCGGCGACCGGGCGCAGGTGGCCAGGTAGATGTCGAACAGTTCGGGTGGGAGGCAGTCGCGCAGCGCTCGACTGCCGGTCGGGCCGATCCCCACGCGGTAGCCGAGGAGCCCGTCCGCCCGGCTGCGATGGCGCTCGTACACCTCGACGCCGATGCCGGCTCGGCGAAGCCCGTGTGCCAGGCAGAGTCCGCCCGTGCCGGCGCCGATGATCAGTACGTGCGGTGTCCGGGTGACCACGGTGCCGTCCGGTCAGCTGGCCGCACGCGGTGCCGGAACGTCCGCGCCGTCCCAGCGATAGAAGCAGTTGGCGATGGCGTCGCGGGGCGAACGCCAGGTCGGCAGGTAGGGCGAGGTGTGCGCGGAGAGCCGCTCGTTGACCTGGCGGTAGAGCGGGTGGTTGCGGGCCGTCGCCAGGGCGTCCGCACCGACGTCCTCGGTCTCCATCAGGTGTACGCACAGATCGTGCAGGCAGTACAGGGAACGGTGACGTACCCCGGTCAGGCCGGGCAGTTCGGTCGCGTCGGATTCGGCGAAGATCTGCGCCACCCGACCCTCCGCGCCCGGGATGATCCTGCTGACGATAACGAGACGGCTGCTCATCGGTCCCCTCTCACCGGTGGTCGCGCCGGCTGCCTCGCCGGACGCACCTGTCACCCTGCCTGCGGGCCTGTCACCTGACCGTCAACGTCGACGGTCGATGCGGTGACGTCGGCGCGCATGATCAACCGCTCTGGTGGGTGGACCGCAGCGCCGGGTACCGACGTGGCGTAGAGGTCGCCTGACTGGCGCGGCGGATCGGTTCCAGGGTGTCGTCGAGCAGGGCGCTCATCGCCGGGGAGGGCTCCAGCCGCAGTTCGCGCAGCAGCAGGTCGCGGTAGACGTAGAAGGCGTGCACCGCTTCGAAGGCGTTGCCCTCGGCGAGATGGATCCGCACCACGAGCCGGTGCGGCGTCTCGCGCAGTGGCTCCGCGGCCATCGCCTCCAGCGCCGCGTCGAGCGCCTCACCATGGCGTCCGGCGACCAGGTGGTGACCGGCCACCTGCTCCAGCATGTGCAGTCGGAGTTGGCGCAACCGTTCCCGCTCGGCCAACACCCACTCGTCGTACCAGCCGGGCAGCAGGTCGTGTCGCCCGGCGGCGAGCGCCTGCGCGGCGTCGGTGGGGGTCTGGCCGTCGCGTACCCGGCCGGCGGTGTCGACCAGCTTGTCGACGTCGACCTGCACCGCCGGATCGAGGCGGACCGTGTCGGCGTTTGTCGCCAAGGGACAGTACGGGTCCTGACGCAGCCGCCACAGCGCGGTCCGCAACGAGGACAGGGCCCGCTCCTCGGTGGTCTCCGGCCACAACAGGCCGGCCAGGTGGGTGCGGGTCGTCGCGGGCCGCAGCCCGATCAGCGCGATGACTCGTTGCAGGCCACGCGGCACCACCACCGGGGTGTCGTCGTGGGTCAGCCGGAAACCACCGAGCAGATGAAGTCGGACCTCGGCGTCCCGGAGTCTCCCGGTGGTCGGCGTGGGCGAATCGGCCACGGGCACCCCCTGCGCAAGGCGTTGTCTGCGGGCATGGCCGGGCCCCGGCGTGGCCGCCGCGACGCCACTGTCGACTGCGAACATCGCGCAACCGCACGCGCGAAGCCGGGTCGGACCGTCGTGAAGGCTATCAATCGCAGTTACTGTGGGTCAACGCACATGTCGGCTACGTAACTCGTACGTCATCTTTGAAAGCGCCTCTGAACTGGTCAATCGTAGTGGTGTTCGGGTTCGGTGTCGCACAGCTGAGCCACAGCTTGCGTCAACGCAGCGTCACCGACACCGGTGGCGGTGGAGGGTGTCGGTGACGCCCGGGTGACGGCCCGGTCCCCATCGTGTCGACAGTCGACCCGGACATCGGGTGGGGTCGGCAACGGCCCGTGGGGAGGAAACAACATGGACCGAACGCTGATCGTGGCGAAGGTGGTCCCGACCGCCGAGGACGCGGTCGCCGAGATCTTCGCCGAATCCGACACGACCGAACTGCCACACCTCGTCGGCGTCGCGCACCGATCGCTGTACCGGCTGCACGACCTGTACGTACACCTGCTGGAAACCGACACGCCCGGCGACGGCGCGGTCGAGGCGGCGCGGGACCACCCGGAGTTCCGGCGGATCAGCGCCCGGCTGCGTCCGTACATCACGCCGTACCTGGCTGACTGGCGCTCGCCTCGGGACGCGATGGCCCGCTGCTTCTACCGCTTCGACGCCGAACCGAGGAGGGAACTATGACCGTCACCGACGGCCGCTCGCTGACCGAGGAGATCACCGACATCCTGGTGACCAACTGCGGGCTCGATCCGGACGCCGCCGCCCGCGAGCCGGCCGCCTCCCTGGAGGAACTGGGGATGGACTCCCTCGCGCTGCTGGAACTGACGGCCGTCGTCGCCGACCGGTGGCGGGTGCGCATCCCCGAGCAGGCCGCCCGGCTGAGCATCCCCGCCGTGGCCGACCTGATCTCCCGCCGCGCCGATCCGCCCGGGCACACCGAGAACAGCATCGTCATCGCCGCGCCGCTGGAACTGGTCTGGTCCGTCACCAACGACGTGGCCGGCTGGCCCGACCTGTTCACCGAGTACGCCCGGGCCGAGATCCTCCACACCGACGGCGACACCGTGCGGTTCCGGCTCACCATGCATCCCGACGAGAACGGGGTGGCCTGGAGCTGGGTCAGCGAACGCACTGCCGACCGGGCCACCCGGCAGGTACGGGCCCGTCGGGTCGAAACCGGCCCGTTCGAGTACATGCGGATCCACTGGACCTACACCGAGGAACCGGACGGGATCCGGATGACCTGGGTGCAGGACTTCGCGATGAAACCGACCGCGCCGGTGGACAACGCCGGGATGACCGAGCGGATCAACACCAACAGCCAGGTGCAGCTCGCCGTCATCAAGGAACGGATCGAACGGCTGGCTGGTGCCCGGCCCGCCGCGGTGGCCACCGGAGGCGACGATGCGTGACCTGGCTCTGGTGGCCGCGCGGGACGTGCCCGCCGACCGCCGTCGCGGTGGCGAACTGCGGGTCCTGCTCGGCCCGCGCACCGTCGGCAGCACCTCCGGATTCATGGGCGTGGCGACAATGGAACCGGGGGAGCGGATCGCGGAGCACTACCACCCGTACAGCGAGGAGTTCCTCTACGTCGCCCAGGGTGCGATCACCGTCGACCTCGACGACGAGCCGGTCGCCTTGACCGCCGGTGAGGCGTTGTTCGTGGCCCGCAACGTCCGCCACCGGCTGCGCAACACCGGCGACGTACCCGCCGAGGTGGTCTTCCACCTCGGTCCCCTGGCCCCCCGCCCGGAACTCGGCCACGTCGACACCGAGCTGGTCGAACAGCGGGACGGGTCGTGACCGGCCGACGGACCGTGGTGACCGGCATCGGGGTGGTCGCCCCCGGTGGCGTGACCCGGGACCGGTTCTGGAAGACCATCACCGAGGGGCGTACCGCCACCCGCCGGATCAGCTTCTTCGACCCGACGCCGTTCCGCTCGCAGATCGCCGCCGAGTGCGACTTCGACCCGGACGCCGCGGGCATCCCGCTGGACCGGCGGCGACGCGCCGACCGGTACGTGCAGTTCGCGCTCGCCTGCGCCGCCGAGGCGATCGCCGACAGCGGCCTGGAGTTGACCGACGCCGAGCGCGACAGCGCCGGCGTGGTGCTCGGCACCGCCGTCGGCGGCACCATGGCCCTGGAACAGGAGTACGTCACGGTCAGCGACAGCGGCCGGCGCTGGCTGGTCGACGCCGGGCTCGGTGGCCCGTACCTCTACCAGGCGCTGGTGCCGAGCAGCCTGGCCGCCGACGTGGCCTGCGCGCACGGCCTGCACGGCCCGGCGCAGGTGATCTCCACCGGCTGCACCTCCGGCATCGACGCGATCGGCTACGCCCACCAGCTCATCACCGACGGCGAGGCGGACATCGTGCTCGCCGGCGCCGCCGACTCGCCCATCTCCCCGGTCACCGTGGCCTCCTTCGACGCCATCGGGGCGACCAGCCCGGACAACGAGGACCCGGCGCACGCGTCGCGCCCGTTCGACGCCGACCGGCACGGTTTCGTGCTGGCCGAGGGGGCGGCGGTGCTGGTGCTGGAGGAGGCCGGGCACGCCCGCCGCCGCGGCGCCCACGTCTACTGCGAGGTGGCCGGCTACGCCAGCCGCAGCAACGGCTACCACATGACCGGCCTGCGCCCCGACGGCGTGGAGATGGCGCTGGCCATCACCGACGCGTTGCGCCAGGCCAGACTGGCGCCGCAGGACATCTCCTACATCAGCGCACACGGCTCCGGCACCCGGCAGAACGACCGGCACGAGACCGCCGCGTTCAAACGGGCGCTCGGCTCGGCCGCGTACCGGGTGCCGATCAGCTCCATCAAGTCGATGGTCGGGCACTCGCTGGGCGCCATCGGTTCCATCGAGATGGCCGCCTGCGCGCTGGCCATCGAGTACGGGGTGGTGCCGCCCACCGCCAACTGGACGACCCGGGATCCGGAGTGCGACCTGGACTACGTGCCCAACGAGGCACGCGAGGTGCCGGTGGACGTGGCCCTGTCGGTCGGCAGCGGCTTCGGCGGCTTCCAGTCGGCGATGCTGTTCCGCCGCCTGGCCCGGGAGGTGCCGGCATGAACGAGCGTCGTCGGGCGGTGGTGACCGGGATCGGCGTGGTCGCGCCCAGCGGCGTCGGCGCCGAGGCGCACTGGCGTACGGTGCTCGCCGGTCAGCGGCGTACCGGCCCGATCACCCTGTTCGACGCCGCCGACTATCCGACCCGACTCGGCGGCGAGGTGCCCGACTTCGACCCGGCCCGGTACACCGACAACCGGGTCCTGGTGCAGACCGACCGCTGGACCCACCTCGGGTTCGCGGCCACCCGGCTGGCCCTGCGCGACGCCGGCCTGCCCGAGCGCCCCGCCGACCCGTACGGCTGGGCGGTCACCCTGGCCAGTTCGTCCGGCGGGAACCTGTTCGGGCAGCGGGAACTTCAGCGGCTCTGGTCGTCGCCGAGCCGCACCGTCGGGGCGTACCAGTCGATCGCCTGGTTCTACGCGGCGAGTGTCGGGCAACTGTCCATCGCGCACCAGGCGAAGGGGCCGTGCGGGGTGCTGGTGGCCGAGTCGGCAGGTGGCCTGGACAGCCTGGCCCACGCCGTACGTACCATCCGGCGGGGCGCGTCCGTGGTGCTGGCCGGGGCCACCGAATGCCCGCTGAGCCCGTACGCGCTGGCCTGCCAGCTGCGCTCCGGCCTGCTCAGCGCGGTGGACGACCCGCAGCGGGCCTACCTGCCGTTCGACGTCTCCGCCAACGGCTACCTACCCGCCGAGGGCGGTGCCGTCTTCGTCGTCGAGGAGTACGAGCACGCGCGGGCCCGGGGGGTACGCGGCTACGGCGAGGTGACCGGCTGGGGCGCCACCCACGACGCGGCACACGCCACCGCCGAGAGCGCCGGCGACCCCCACCAGTACGCCCGGGCGATGCGACTGGCCCTGGGCCGCGCCGGGGTCGAGCCGCACGAGGTGGATCTGGTGGTGCCCGACGCGCTCGGGGTGGCCCGCTACGACCGGGCCGAGGCCAGCGCGCTGCGGGCGGTCTTCGCCGGTACGGCCCCACCGGTCAGCACCCACAAGGCGCTCACCGGGCGGGCGCACCAGGGCGGCTCGGCACTGGACGTGGCGACCGTCCTGCTCGCCTTCGCCCACGACACGCTGCCCCCCTCGGCCGGCCCGCAGCTGGTCGCCGAGGGCTGCGAGCTGGACTTTGTGCGCGAGCCCCGCCGCCCGCGTACCCGGGTGGGTCTGGTCTGTGCGCGCGGCTTCGACGGTTTCAACAGTGCGCTGGTGCTGCGGGGGACGGCACCGGCCGGGAAGGACAAACCATGACGCGAGGACGTGTCGTCTTCCTCGTCCGGGTGCCCACCGAGCGCACCGACGACTTCCTGCGGGCCTATGAGGCCGTCCGGCACCTGGTCGCCGACGGGGTGCCGGGGCACCTGGTCGACCAGGTGTGCCGCTCGGCCACCGATCCGGAGCAGTGGTTGATCACCAGCGAGTGGGCCAGCCTGGCCGACTTCGAGGCGTGGGAACGCAGCCCGGAGCATCGGGATCTGGTCCGGCCGATGCGGGAGTGTTTCACCGACGCCCGGTCGCTGCGCTTTCACGTGCACGCGCAGACCCCGGTCCCGGTCTGAGCAGACAAGTGCGAGGCGGCCAGGAAGTGACTGCTTGTCCGTGCCATCTTCAGTGTACGGGTCGCCATGCGCCTTCAGATCGTCCGGATTGATGATTTTTGTCCCCAGGCCGGCTCGTAGGCTCACCCGGTAATCATCGTGCGTTGCGGGGGCGGGCATGGCTGACGTCAGGGGACAGGAGATCGCTGCCGAACAGGGCGTCGTGGACCGGGTCTACGAGCTACTGGAGGGCGCGCGGGAACGGGCCGACGAGCTCGCCGGCGAGGGGCATCGGCGGGCGGGCGGCGGCCCGGCCACCGGACTGGTGGAGCGGGACGCGATGGTGCACCGGGCGGCCGTACGGCTGCGGTCGCTCGACGCCGAGGCGGAGGGCATCGTCTTCGGCCGGCTCGACTTCGACGACGGCGAGACCTTCCACATCGGTCGCCTCGGCGTACGCGACGACCACGAACCCCTGCTTGTCGACTGGCGGGCCCCGGCCGCCGCAGCGTTCTACCGGGCGACGCCGGGCGACCCGCTCGGGGTGATCCGCCGCCGGGTCATCCTCTGCCAAGGGCCCAAGGTGATCGACCTCGACGACGACGTGCTCACCCCCGAGAAGGCCGGTGAGCTGCGGGTGCTCGGCGAAGGGGCGTTGCTGGCCGCGCTGCGGCGCTCGCGTGGCGCGCACATGCGCGACATCGTCAGCACCATCCAACGGGAGCAGGACGAGGCGATCCGGGCCCCGGCCCGGGGCGTCACCCTGATCACCGGCGGGCCCGGGACCGGCAAGACGCAGGTCGCGCTGCACCGGGCGGCGTACCTGCTCTACACCAACCGGGGCCGGCTCACCGACGGCCGCATCCTGGTGGTCGGCCCGTCGACCGTGTTCACCCGCTACATCAGCCGGGTCCTGCCCTCCCTCGGCGAGGAGAGCGTGCACCTGCGGGCCCTCGGCGAGCTGGTCGAGGGGGTGACCGCCACCCGCCGCGACCGCGCCGCCGTCGCCCGGATCAAGGGCGACGACCGGATGCGCGACGTGCTGGCCGAGCTGATCTGGCAGTCACCGCCGACCGCGCCGCAACGGCTACGACTGGTGTACGCGGGCCAGCCGCTGACGCTCGACGCGCGGCACCTGGCTGCGGCCCGCCGTCGCATCCGCACCCGCTGCGCGGCGGACGGCACCACACCCAACGCCGCGGCACCGACCGCCACCGCCGTTCTGCTGGAGGCCCTGTGGCAGGAGGTCGACGGCAGGCACCTGGACCGGAAGCTCTTCGCCGAGGAGGTCCGCGACCGTGACGAGTTCCGTCGGTTCCGCCGCGCCTGGTGGCCGCCGCTGACCCCGACCGAGGTTCTGCGTTGGCTCGCCGACCCGGCCCGGGTGGTCGGTCTGGACCCCGAGGACGCCGAGGCAGTGGCCGCGACGTACCGGAACCGGCCCGACTGGTCCGTCGACGACGTGCCGCTGCTGGACGAACTGGCCGAACTGCTCGGCCGCCCGCCCGCCGCACCGCAGGCGCCCGAGCCCGAGTGGCGGCTGCGGGAGCTGACCACCGGCACCCGGAGCGTGGCGACCTTCGTGCTCAGCTGCGGGCTGCGCAACGGCTGGGAGTTGTACGCCCCCCACCTGTCGACCCCCTTCGCGCTCGCCGGACCGGGCATCGACAACGACGCGGTCGTGGCCGCGCAGCGCTGGGCGGAGGCCGTCATCCTGCGGGAGGGGCACCAGGTCGTCGGCTGGGCCGACGGCTTCGACCCGCACGGCGAGGAGGGGTACGTGCCGGTGCTGGCCGAACCGCTGCCGGTCGAGGAGGCCGAGGAGGACTCCGCCGACGACGAGCCGTACCTGCACGTGATCCTCGACGAGGCGCAGGACCTCTCCCCGATGGAGTGCCGCATGATCGCCCGGCGGGTCGAGTACGCCTCGATGACAGTGGTCGGTGACCTCGGGCAGGCGACCCATCCACTGGCGGCGCAGTCGTGGCCGCAGTTGCTGGCCCGGATCGGCAAGCGGGAGATCCGCACCCTGCAACTGCACACCGGCTACCGGGTGCCGGCGCTGATCGCGGAGTACGCGGCTCGCGCCCTCACCCCCGGGATCGCGCCGACCCGGTCGTACCGGCCCGGTGGCACCCTCGCCGTACGTCGGGTCGACGACCTGCACGCGGCGCTGCGTGACGAACTCCGGCAGGCGCCGCACGACGCGACAGTCGCCGTCATCGCCGCCGACGACCGGACCGAGACGATCACCCCGCTGATCGACGCCCCCGGCGTCGCGGTGGTCCCGGCCAGCCTGGTCAAGGGCCTGGAGTACGACCACGTCATCGTCGTGGAGCCGGCCGAGATCGTGGCCGCCGAACCGCGTGGCATGAACCGGCTCTACGTCGTACTGACCCGAGCCGTCGCGACCCTTGTCGTCCTGCACCACGACGCACTGCCTGTTGTCCTGTGACACGATGACCCCGTTGAGCTGACGTAGCGCGTTCACCCGTTCGCAACCTGTGACGGCCCCCGTGGTCCGGTCCTGGGTGGACAGTCATAATGGATCGCATGGTTGCCTGGGAGTACGCCTTGTTGGTCCGCCGCTACCAGGGGCAGGGCCGGAACTTTCACGTCACGTTCGTCTGGTACGGCCCTGACGGGTCACGCAAGGACGTCACCGCCTACGGTGACACCGCCGTCGCGCATCTCAACCGGGTCGGCCGGGAGGGTTGGGAACTCGTCACCGCCGCCGAGGACGTGAACAACGTGCAGGGCAGCACCGAGGTCCACCGCTACCACCTCAAGCGCCCGCTGAACTGAAGACGTGCCTGACCCGGCGGTGCCACGGGCGAGTGGGGTCGCGCCCCGTCGCCGGGCAGGCAGTGCATCCGCAGCGGAACGGCAGCGCAGAGACGGCCGGCCCGACGCCGCACAGCGTCGGGCCGGCCGAAAAGCCGCGTCGGTCAGCCCAGGTCGACGCTCGGGTAGAGCGGGAAACCGGCGAGCAGTTCGCTGGCCTGGCGGCTGACCTTGTCGGCCAGGGCCGGGTCGAGCACGTACTTGGCCTTGGAGGCGGTGCCGTCCGGGTTCGTACCGGCGGTGGTCTGGCTCAGCACGGTGTGGATCAGCTCGGCCGTGGTGTCCATCTCCGCCGCGCCCAGCCCACGGGTGGTCAGCGCGGGCGTGCCGATCCGGATGCCGGAGGTGTACCAGGCGCCGTTCACGTCCTGCGGCACGGCGTTGCGGTTGGTGACGATGCCCGAGTCCAGCAGCGCCTGCTCGGCCTGCCGGCCGGTCAGCCCGTAGCCGCTGACGTCGATGAGCACCAGGTGGTTGTCGGTGCCGCCGGTGACCAGCTTGGCGCCGCGGCGCAGCAGGCCCTCGGCCAGCGCCTGGGCGTTGTCGACGATGCGCTGGGCGTAGTCGGCGAAGTCGGGACGGCGGGCCTCGGCCAGCGCGACCGCCTTGGCGGCCATCACGTGCGGCAGCGGGCCGCCGAGCACCATCGGGCACCCCCGGTCCACCTGCTCGGCCAGCTCCGGGCCGCAGAGCACCATGCCGCCGCGCGGGCCACGCAGCGACTTGTGGGTGGTGGTGGTGACGATGTGCGCGTGCGGCACCGGGTTGAAGTCGCCGGTGAAGACCTTGCCCGCCACCAGGCCGGCGAAGTGGGCCATGTCGACCATGAAGGTCGCGCCGACCGAGTCGGCGATCTCCCGCATGATCCGGAAGTTCACCTTCCGGGGGTACGCCGAGTAGCCGGCGACCAGCACCAGCGGCCGGAACTCGCGGGCGGCCTCGGCGACCTTGTCGTAGTCGACCAGGCCGGTCGCCGGGTCGGTGCCGTAGCTGCGCTGGTCGAACATCTTGCCCGAGATGTTCGGCCGGAAGCCGTGGGTGAGGTGCCCACCGGCGTCCAGCGACATGCCGAGCATCCGCTGGTCACCCAGCTCCCGGCGCAGCGCGAACCAGTCGGCCTCGGTCAGGTCGTTGACGTGCCGGGCCTGCGCCCGCTTGAGCGCCGGCGCCTCCACCCGGTCGGCCAGGATCGCCCAGAACGCCACCAGGTTGGCGTCGATGCCCGAGTGCGGCTGCACGTACGCGTGGGTCGCGCCGAACAGCTCCCGGGCGTGCTCGGCGGCGAGCGCCTCGACGGTGTCGACGTTCTGGCAGCCGGCGTAGAAGCGGCGGCCGACGGTGCCTTCGGCGTACTTGTCGCTGAACCAGTTGCCCATCGCCAGCAGGGTGGCCGGTGAGGCGTAGTTCTCGCTGGCGATCAGTTTGAGCGATTCGCGCTGGTCGGCCAGTTCCGCGCCGATCGCGTCGGCGACGCGCGGCTCGACGGAGCGGATGACCTCCAGTGCGCTGCGGAAGGCGGTGGACTCGGCGTTGGGCGACATGCGACCTCCAGAGGATGTGCGGAAGGCCCAGGCGCTCGGCGTGCGTCGTTGTGACGGGACCGCTTCCCGATGGTGCTCCATCCCCACGCGCCAGTCACGGCCCTCGCCGATCCTACCGGGTGCGACGTCGGCCGTCGGCGGGGTCCGGCGTCCCCCTCCGACGCCGGACCCCGCCGAAGATCACTTCACCGCGCGGTAGGCGTTGACGATGCCGGCGCCGTGGAAGCCGTTGCGCGTGCCGCCCTGGCAGGTGGCCGTGTAGTCGGTCGCGCTCGGCAGCAGTGGAACCGGGTCGTACCCGCCGGCGGGGCAGGGCTGGGGCACGGCGGTGCGCTCCAGCAGCGCCGCCAGCTGCCCGGGGGTCGTGCCCGGGCGAGCCGACAGGGCCAGCGCCGCGACGCCGGTGACGTGCGGACCGGACATCGAGGTGCCCTGCTTCCAACCCCAGCCGTCGGTGCGGGTCACGGTGTTGAACGTGGTCGACAGGATGGCGTCGGCGGTCGTCGGGGCCAGGCCCTGGGTGCGGATCCGGCTGTCGCCGCCGGGCGCGGTCACGTCGACGACCCCCTGACCGTACGACGAGTAGTAGCTCTTCTGCCCGGTCGGCCCGACCGCGGCGACGGTCACCACGCCCGGCGCCTGGGCGGGCAGCACCAGGCAGGCGCCGTTGACCTCGCGTACCTCCGGGGTGCCGTTGTTCGGGCTGCCCGAGTCGACGAACCGGTGCGCCAGGTCGTGGTGGGAGTTGCCGGTGGAGGCGACGGTGAGCACACCCCTGCTCTGCGAGTAGCGGATGGCCCGCTGCACGGCCTGCCACACCGGCCGCTGGCGTGCGTCGTTGCGGCAGTTCAGCTGCCACGGGTCGATGTAGTAGCTGTTGTTGGTCAGCTGCATCCCCTGCTCGGCCGCCCACATGAACCCGCAGACCGCAGCTTCCGGATAGATGTAGCCCTCGTTGTCGACGACCTTCACCGCGGCCACCTTGACGCCCGGTGCCACGCCGGTGACGCCGACGCCGTTGCGGGCGGCCGCGATGGTGCCGGCCACGTGGGTGCCGTGGTCGGAGGTGGTGGGGTTCCAGGCCGCTTCGGTGGTGTCCGCGACCCCACCGAGGCAGGAGGCGCTCTTGTCCCGGGCGATCTGGCCGGCCAGGTCGGGGTGGCTGCTGGAGATGCCGCTGTCCAGTACGCCGACCACCACGTCGGCGCTGCCGGCGGTGACCGTGTGGGCCCGCGGCAGGTCGATCATCGGCATGTTCCACTGTTGCTCGAACAGCGGCTCGGTGCTCGGGTCGCCGCCGGCGGCCGCCACCTGCGCCGGGGTCAGCTCGACGGTGTGACCCTCGTCGAGCACGGTGCCCAGGCCGGCGGTCGACGCCACGGACTCGACGCCCGCACCTGCGGTGTCGGCGACGAAGTCACGGTTGGCGGAGCGGACGACCAGCACACCGATCTGCCGGTAGTCGGCGACCACCCGGCCGTCGGCGGCGGCCACCCGCGCCAGCGCCCGGTCGACCGTGGCACCCTGCGGTGTGAGCACCAGGAAGGTGGCCTCGCCGCCGTGGGCCTCTCCGCCGTTCACCGAGGCGGTGGCCGGGGCGGTGACAACGCTTGTGACGCCGGCGCCGAGTGCCACGGCGACCGCCACGGCGAGTGCCTTGCGGCCGAGCTTCTTCACACAGACTCCCCAGGGTGCGACCCGCCGTGCGGCACCCTCGTGCGGGCGGCCCGGCGGTGGCGGACGGGTTGCCCGCTCTCACATCAGAAGCGTCCGTTCGATATGTGGCGTTACACCCCAGGACGTCGCACCCCACCCGGCCATCGGCGCGCCTATGGTGATGTCCATGGCAGGTACGGCCGAGGAGATCCAGGTGGGGCGGCGGACGGTTCGCGTCTCCAGCCCGGACAAGCCGTACTTCCCGGAGCGTGGGCTGACCAAGCTGGATGTGGTGCGCTACTTCCTCGCCGTGGGTGACGGCATCCTGCGTGCGCTGCGGGATC
This sequence comes from Verrucosispora sp. ts21, assembly GCF_002879555.1. Lineage (NCBI taxonomy): Bacteria > Bacillati > Actinomycetota > Actinomycetes > Micromonosporales > Micromonosporaceae > Micromonospora > Verrucosispora sp. ts21. Next base: position 44,350 of record NZ_PNOZ01000005.1, read on the forward strand.
GCCCGACCATGCTGGAACGGTGGCCACGGGGGGTGTTCGAGGGGGCGACAATCGCCACCCGGCAGGACAACCGGGGCGACGCCTTCTATCAGAAGCGGGTGCCGTCCGGCGCGCCCGACTGGGTGGGCACCGCCCACATCACCTTTCCCAGCGGTCGCACCGCCGACGAGGTCGCACCGGGGGAGTTGGCGGTGGTGATCTGGGCGGTCAACCTGGGCACCCTGCGCTTCCACCCCTGGCCGGTGACCCGCGCCGACGTGGAGCGGCCCGATCAGCTGCGCATCGACCTGGACCCGATGCCCGGCGTCGGGTTCGACCAGGTGGTGCCGGTGGCGCACGAGGTGCGGCGCTTCCTCGACGAGTTGGGTCTGACCGGCTACCCGAAGACCACCGGCGGCCGGGGCCTGCACGTCTACGTCCCGATCGAACCCCGGTGGAGCTTCGGTGACTGCCGGCGCGCGGTGCTGGCGTTGGGGTGCGAGCTGCAACGTCGCCGCCCCGACCTGGTCACCACCACCTGGTGGCGCGAGCAGCGGGACCGGCCGGTCTTCATCGACTACAACCAGATGGCCCGCGACCACACGATGGCCTCGGCCTACTCGATCCGCCCGACCCCGCAGGCGTTGGTCTCCGCGCCGCTGGACTGGGCCGAGCTGGACGATGTCCGGCCGGAGGACTTCGACGTGGTGAGCATGCCCGGCCGGTTCGCCGAACGCGGCGACCCGCACGCCGGGTTGGACGGTGCACGGTTCAGCCTGGACCGGCTGCTGGAGTTGGCCGACCGGGAGGGCCTCGCCGCGCCACCGGAACGCTGAGCCCCGCTACGACCAGGGGCTGTTGACCCCGGCGTACTCCTCGAAGACCAGCCAGCTGCGGGTGGACAGCACCCCGGAGATGCGCTGGACCCGGTCCAGCACCACGTCCCGCAGGGTGGCGTTGTCCGGCGCGCGGACCAGGGCCAGCACGTCGTGCTCGCCGCTGAGCAGCGCCACGTGTTCGACGTAGCGCACCTGCGCCAGCTCCGCCGAGACCTCCCGCCAGGTGTTCTGCCGGATGGTCAACGCGATGTACGCCGAGGTGCCCAGGCCGGCCGGTTCCGGGGCGACCCGAGCGGTGAACCCGGTGATCACCCCGTCCCGGACCAGCCGCTCGACCCGGGCGTACGCGTTGGTCCGGGACACGTGCACCCGCTCGGCGAGGGTACGGATGGACATCCGCCCGTCGCGGGTCAACTCGTCGAGCAACCGCCGGTCCACCTCGTCCAGTTGTGCCGAACGTCCCGTGGCGCTCGTCACGGCCGGGCCGTTGACGGTCTCCTGGCCCATCGCAGCCTCCCCTAGGTGCCAATCATCCCGCGTTCACCGGGCATCTTGAGTCAATCATCCAACCAAAGGAGCATAGGGCCACCACACGTCCAGGAGGTTCGCCGTGACCACGACCCCCCAGGCGGCGCGCAGGGCGTCCCCGCGAAAGCGCCGGCCGGCCACCCCGGCCGCACCGGACCCGTCCGCCGGCCTGATGCCGCAGGCCGAGCCGGTCCGGTTGCTGAACTCCGACGGCACCCCGCTGCCTGCCCACCCCGACTATCCCGAGCCGCCCGTCGAGGCGCTGCGCGAGATGTACCGGCGGATGGTGGTCGGCCGACGCTTCGACGCGCAGGCCACCGCGCTGACCAAGCAGGGCCGGCTGGCCGTCTACCCGTCCTCCCGGGGCCAGGAGGCCTGCCAGGTCGGCGGCGTCCTGGCGCTGCGCGAGGACGACTGGGTGTTCCCCACCTACCGCGAGTCGATGGCGCTGACCGCCCGCGGCATCGACCCGGTCGAGGTGCTCACCCTGCTGCGCGGCGACTGGCACTGCGGGTACGACCCCACCGAGGTGCGCACCGCCCCGCAGTGCACCCCGCTGGCCACCCAGTGCGTGCACGCCGCCGGCCTGGCCTACGGCGAGTCGTACCAGGGGCGGGACACCGTCGCGCTGGTCTACATCGGTGACGGCGCCACCAGCGAGGGCGACTTCCACGAGGGCGTTAACTTCGCCGCCGTGTTCAAGGCACCGGTCGTCTACTTCGTGCAGAACAACAGGTACGCGATCAGCGTCCCGCTGTCCCGGCAGACCGCCGCGCCGACCCTGGCCTACAAGGGCGTCGGCTACGGGGTGCCGAGCGAGCAGGTCGACGGCAACGACCCGGTCGCGGTACTGGCGGTGCTGAACCGGGCCGTCGCGCACGCCCGGGCCGGCAAGGGGCCGTACCTGGTGGAGGCGCACACCTACCGGATGGAGCCGCACACCAACGCCGACGACCAGACCCGCTACCGCGACGCCGAGGAGGTCGAGGCCTGGCGCGAGCGTGACCCGATCACCCGGCTGGAGAGCTACCTGCGGGCCCGCGAGGTGCTCGACGACGCCGCCGTCGCCGAGATCGCCGAGGAGGCCGAGGCGTACGCGGCGCGGCTGCGCGAGCGGATGAACGTCCAGCCCACCGTCGACCCGCTCAGCCTCTTCGAGCACGTCTACGCCGAGCCCACCCCGCAACTGGTGGAGCAGCGGGAACAGGTACGCGCCGAGCTGGCCGCGACGCAGGAGGAGGACGCCTGATGGCCACCATGACGATGGCGAAGGCCCTCAACGCCGCCCTCGCCGACGCGATGCTCGACGACGAGCGGGTAGTCGTCTTCGGCGAGGACGTCGGCCAGTTGGGCGGGGTCTTCCGGATCACCGACGGCCTGCAGGCCCGCTTCGGCGACAAGCGCTGCTTCGACACCCCGCTGGCCGAGGCCGGCATCGTCGGGTTCGCCGTCGGGCTGGCCATGTCCGGGCTGCGTCCGGTGGTCGAGATGCAGTTCGACGCGTTCGCGTACCCGGCCTTCGAGCAGATCGCCTCGCACGTGGCGAAGCTGCGCAACCGCACCCGTGGCGCGCTCAGCGTGCCGATGGTCATCCGGGTGCCGTACGCCGGGGGCATCGGTGGGGTGGAGCACCACTGTGACTCCTCCGAGGCGTACTACGCCCACACCCCGGGCCTGAAGGTGATCACCCCGGCGACCGTCGCCGACGCGTACTCGCTGATGCGCGAGGCGATCGACGACCCGGACCCGGTGGTCTTCATGGAGCCGAAGAAGCTCTACTTCGCCAGCGGCGAGGCGGACCTTCCGGCGCGTACCGAGCCCTTCGGTCGGGCGGTCGTACGCCGGCCCGGCCGCGACGCCACCCTTGTCGCCTACGGCCCGGCGGTGCCGGTCGCCCTGGAGGCCGCCGAGGCCGCCAAGGAGGAGGGCTGGGACCTGGAGGTCGTCGACGTACGCACCATCGTGCCGTTCGACGACGCCACGATCGCCGCCTCGGTACGCCGTACCGGTCGCTGCGTGGTGGTGCAGGAGGCGCAGGGCTTCGCCGGGGTGGGCGCGGAGATCGCCGCCCGGGTGCAGGAGCGCTGCTTCCACGCCCTGCACGCCCCGGTGCTGCGGGTGTCCGGGTTGGACATCCCGTACCCCGCGCCGATGCTGGAGCACACCCACCTGCCCTCGGTCGACCGGGTGCTCGACGCGGTGGCCCGGCTGCAGTGGGACGACCAGCCGGACTCCCGGTGGCTGACCGACGGGGTGCCGGCATGAGCGAGCAGGTCTTCCTCCTACCCGACCTCGGCGAGGGGCTCGCCGAAGCGGAGATCGTGCAGTGGCGGGTCGCGGTCGGCGACGTCGTCACCGTGGACCAGACCGTGGTCGAGGTGGAGACCGCCAAGGCCGTCGTGGACGTGCCCTGCCCGTACGCCGGCCGGGTCGTGGCCCTGCACGGCGCGGAGGGTGAGGTGCGCCCGGTCGGCCAGCCGCTGATCACCGTGGCGGCGGACGGCGGGTCCGAACCGGTCGGGCACGCCGTCTACCGGGAGGAGGAGCGGGCCGGTTCCGGCAACGTCCTCATCGGGTACGGCACCGGACACGGCGGGGCACGCCGCCGTCGGCGGGCCCGCCCCGTCGCCCACGCCACCGCCTCGCCGGCCGCCCCGGCTCCGACGGCCCCAGCTCCGGCTCCGACGGCCCCAGCTCCGGCCGCCCCGGCGCCAGCGGCCGCCGTCCCGGCACCGGTGGTCACGTCCGTACCGTCACAGTCGGCCACGGCCCTGGTCATCTCGCCGATCGTGCGTCGGCTGGCCCGCGAGCGCGGGGTGGACCTGGCCACGGTACGCGGCAGCGGGCCCGGCGGCGTGATCCGGCGAGCGGACGTGGAGGCGGCGGCCGACGCCGCGACCTCCATCGCCGTTGACTCGCCCGTCGCCGTTGACTCGTCCGTCGCCGTTGACTCGTCCGCCGTGCAGTCGGCGGCGCACGTCGGGCTGGCCCCGACCGGGGCGGGGGATCAGGTCATTCCGTTGACCGGTATCCGCAAGGTGATCGCCGACAAGCTCTCCCGCAGTCGCCGGGAGATCCCCGAGGTGACCATCTGGGTGGACGCCGACGCCACCGCCCTGCTGGCGACCCGGGCCGCGATCAACGCCGCGTACCCCGACCGGCCGGTGAGCATCCTGGCCCTGCTGGCCCGCATCTGCCTGTCCGGCCTGCGGCGCTACCCGCAGCTCAACGCGCGGGTCGACACCGAGGGACAGCGGATCGTGCAGTCCGCCGGGGTGCATCTGGGCATCGCCGCCCAGACCGATCGGGGTCTGCTGGTTCCGGTGCTGCGCGACGCCGACCGGCTGACCACCATGGAACTGGCCGCCGAGTTGGCCGCCACCACGCAGGCCGCCCGTGCCGGCGAGCTGCCACCGGCGCGGCTGACCGGGGGCACCTTCACGCTCAACAACTACGGCGTGTTCGGTGTCGACGGCTCCACGCCGATCATCAACCACCCGGAAGCGGCGCTGCTCGGGGTGGGTCGCATCGTCGACAAGCCGTGGGTGGTCGACGGTCAACTCGCGGTCCGCAAGGTCACCCAGCTCAGCCTCACCTTCGACCATCGGGTCTGCGACGGCGGGGTGGCCGGCGGGTTCCTGCGGCATGTCGCCGATTGTGTCGAGCGGCCGGAGGCGCTCATCGCCGCCGTCTGAGTCCGGCACCACCACCACGCGCCCGGCATCCCCCCTACAAGGGGACGCCGGGCGCGTTCGGCTGTCCGCCGACCGGAGGGCGCCCGCTCGGCACGGGCCGGGACATTCGCGGCGGCACCGCCCTTCGCTGCGCTACCGGGTATCTGAGGGGCCGAGGCGGTGCGGAATTCGCGGAAGTGTCGGGGCCGCGCTTTTCTTCGCTCTTTCCGAAATTGCAAAACAGTCGGTGTCCGGCAGAGAGAATGTGGCAGAGGACGGAGATAAACGGGGGGACGATCATCATGAGGTTCAGGCGGCGACTGACGCTGTTCGCGGTGACCGTCGCGGCGGCACCGTTGGCGTTGGGGGCATGCACCAGCGACCGCAGGCCCGGCCAGCAGCAGGCCGAGGCGCGGGCCAAGCCGGAGGTGACCGTCACTCCGGCCGAGGGCACCCGTGACGTGCCGATCAGCGGCGAGATCGGCACCGACGTCAAGCACGGCCGGGTGACCGCCGTCCGCATCACCGACGACAAGGGCGCCGCCGTCGAGGCGGAGCCACGCGAGGACGGCACCGGATGGGTGCCGAGCAAGCCACTGGCACCGAAGCGGACGTACACCGCGGAGGTGACCGTCACCGGTGACTCGGGGGACACGGTCACCCGTAAGACCACGTTCACCACTCAGCCGAAATCGTCGAAACCGGCCATCAGTAGCGTGCTGTATTTCGCCGGCAATCGGACGTACGGCACGGCGATGCCGGTAACCGTCGCCTTCGACCCGCCCATTCCGAAAGAGGCGCGGGCGGATGTGCAGCGTCGATTGTTCGTGAAGACGGATCCGCCGCAGCCGGGCACCTGGTCCTGGGTGTCCGACGGCAGCCAGGTCTATTACCGGGCGCCCGACTTCTGGCGACCGGGGACGACGATCAGCGTCCGGTCGGGACTGGAGGGCCTGCCCATCGGCAAGGAGTACGTCGGCGACACGGACAAGCGGGCCACCTCGAAGATCGGCCGGCAGGTCCAGTTGGAGATCGACAACGCGACCAAGCGGATGTCGGTGTTCCAGGACGGCAAGCTGCTGCGCAAGCTGCCGGTCAGTCTCGGCAAACCGAGCACGCCGACCTCCAGCGGCAAGATGGTGATCATGGAGAAGCACGACTTCACCACCTTCGACACCCGGGGTTCGGCCGATCCGTACGTGGTCGACGTGGAGGACGCGCAGCGGCTCACCTGGCGCGGTGAGTTCATCCACGGCGCCCCGTGGTCGGAGGGGGACCAGGGCTACACCAACGTGTCGCACGGGTGCACGAACCTGTCGGCGGCCAACGCCGACTGGTTGATGGGCGTCACCCAGGTCGGCGACCTGGTCACCGTCAAGGGCACCGAGGTCCCACTCGACGAGGGCAACGGCTGGACCGCCTGGAACGTCAGCTGGGAGCAGTTCGCCAAGGGCAGCGCGCTGCCGGTGCCGGCCGGGCTGCAACCCACCCCGACCCAGGCGCCGGATCCCGGCGCGGTGGCCGGTGGCTCACCGGAGCCGGCACCGTCCGCCAGCGGCGGCTGAGGCGTCCGTACGCTCCGGGCCGGCTCGTCACGGGCCGGCCCGGATGCCGCCCGCGTCGGCGTACGACACCGGCGCGGGGGATCCTCCCTAGGGTGGACCCGGTGGGTCTGCGGGTCATGCCCTGGATCTACCCGGAACCATCTCTGCGCAGGGTGAAAGTGTCGGTCCCGCTGGATAGGTTCGACTCATGCGAGAGCGCGAGGAACGATTCCACGTCGAGACCACGGTGTCGGACGACGTGGTGTGCGTGCGCGTGGTGGGTGTGATCGACATCGCCACTGTCGGGGCGTTCCGGGCCGCGCTCTGGGCGGCACCGGCACGGTCGCAGCTGCGAGTGGACCTCTCCGAGGTCCGGCTGCTCTCCGCGGCCGGGGTGCGCGCGTTGATCGCCGCGCGGCTCTGGGTGCGGGCCCAGGGTGGCCAGTTGGTGCTTGTGGATCCGCCGCCGGTGGTCGACAAGGTGCTGCGCGCCACCGGTCTGCGCCGGGTCATCCCGATCGCCGAGGCGACCCCTGACCGGATGCTCGCGGCCGTCTGCTGACCAACAGAGCGGCGGCGTCGGACACCGGGGAGGCATCCGACGCCGCCGACGCTGCCCTCAGCGCACGCCGAGCAGGTCGACCACGAACACCAGGGTCTCGTTGGGCTTGATGACACCACCGGCACCCCGGCTGCCGTAGCCCAGGTGCGGCGGGATGGTCAGCTTGCGGCGACCGCCGACCCGCATCCCCACCACGCCCTGGTCCCAGCCGGAGATGACCCGTCCGCCGCCGAGCGGGAACTCGAACGCCTCGCCGCGGTTCCAGGACGCGTCGAACTCCGCGCCGGTGGAGTGCGCCACCCCCACGTAGTGGACCCGTGCCACCTGGCCAGGCTGGGCCTCCGGGCCGTCGCCGACGGTGATGTCCTCGATCACGAGGTCGGCCGGCGGGGCTCCCTCGATCGGACCGATCTCGGGCTTGCTCGCTGCCTGGTTCATGCGAATTCTCCTGTGACGTCGGTTTCAGTCAGCACAATCCTGCCGGATGCTACGGCAAGCGGCGGGCGTCACCTGGTGGTGACGCCCGCCGCGCGGGGGGAGTTGAGTCAGGTCAGCGGAGCCAACCGAACCGCTGGACGATCGGCAGCCGGGCCCAGGTGCGACCCAGACCCCAGGTGTCACCGGCGTTGGTCACCGCGAGCAGGGCCAGCACACCGGCGTAGATCAGGTGGTCGTCCATGAACGGGTTGTTGGCGGGCAGCAGGGCGGCGGTCCACATCAGCACCAGCAGCAGGCCACCGGCTGCGGCGGCGACGCGTACCCCGATGCCGAGCATCAGCGCCGTGCCGATGGCCGCCAGGCCGATCATGAACAGCCAGTCCGCCCAGGCGGCGCCGGCGATGCTGTTGTAGAACCCCTGGAACGGGCCGGTGGCGCCGAAGGTCAGGAAGCCCTTGGTGGGGCTGCCACCGTTGATCCAGGCGCTCTTCGCCTCGGTGGCGAATCCCAGACCGAAGAGCTTGTCCAGGAAGGCCCAGAGGAAGATCCAGCCCAGGGCCAGGCGGAGCCCGCCGAGGAGGTAGCGGGTGGCGCGCTTGCGGGCGGTGCGCTCCTGGACGGTCGGGGCCCCGGGAGTCTTGGCGGTGGCGGTGTTCCGCTCCATCATCGCGGTCATCGTGTCCACGTCCCTTCTCTGCTTCGCACCGCTGTCCCGGTGACATCTCCATTGGACGCCGGCCGGGTAGGTGGTGTGCAGGGCCGACCGGGCCATGACCGGGCGGGACCTTGTACCCGCCCCGACGGGACCTGGCGGGGGGACGGCCCACCCGGGGCAGGGGGTGGGCATGATCGCCATCCTAGACTCGGGCGGTCGGCGGCAGGATGGGGTGGATGCGACGATGACCAGTGGCGACGACTCCTCGACGGCGACGATCCCGGCCGAGGGCACACGTGGTGACGTGCTGGCGCGGGCCGGCCAGCGGGTGCATGCCGGGCTACGCCTCGGTGACCTGGTCCGGCGTCGTCCGGCGGGCCTGACCGCACACCAGTGGAACATCGCCGGCCGGGAACGTCTCGACCTCGTGGTGTCCGCTGTGGACAGCGACGACGTCGAGTTCGCCGTCGCGTTCCGGCCGCCGTCGTCCGACCCGGCCGCCCGTCGCGTCGAACGGGCCACCGCAGCGGTCACCGCCGCCGTCGGGCTGCCCGTGCTGCGGATCGTGTCGTCCACCCTGAACGCGGCCGAACACGGGCCGGGGATCGTCACGTACCTGCTCGACGCCCGCCGGTACGCCGAGGGCGCCGCTGGGACCGACGTGGCCGCCGTCGGCTTCCGAGACATCGTCGGCCGGCTGCCCGACGGCCGCACCGGGCCGGTGAACGATCTGGGCGCGCTCGCTCGGGCGGACGCGGTCGAGGCGTACGTGGCCCGGCGGTTGGCCGACCCGATCCTGCGGGGACTGCACGTCCGCTGGACGGCCGGCCCGGCCGAGGGCTGGGCCTGGGTCGAGGTACGCCCCGGGCAGTGCCTCGTGGAACGGGTGTCGCTGCACGCGCACCGCCTCTCCTGCGGCGTCGACCCCGCTCGACTCGCCGAGGATCTGGCCGCGCTCGCGGTCGGCGACCGGCTGCGCAAGCCGGACGCCGACATTCCGATATTGGTCGATCGTGCGGAACTGCTCGGTGACATTCGGCGACTACGTGAACGCCGCGACGAACTCGCCGACGGCTTCGCCTACGACCATCTCTGCCAGGCATGACGCCTGCCGGTCGACGCATCGACTGATCCGGCGTACCTGCGCCGAAAAAAACTCCGCCGACTTTGAACCCCCGTCGTGGCGGGTCCGTACCTCACCGGGAATGGACAGGATCCCCGACCCGCACCGACAGGCGCGGGAGACGGTGCGGAAAGGGCATCGTCGTTAGTCGACGTGCCATCGGTGCGTTCGGATGTCCGCCGGGCGTGCCACCACGATTCCGTTCGGTCCGTCGAGTCACGAATCAGGTACCGGATCGAGAAGGAGAGCAATTCGATGCGCAGGTCCCCCCGGTCGCGCCGACCATCCGGTAACACGCGGACGAAGCGACTGCTGGCCATCGGCGCCACGCTCGCCGTATTCGGCGGTGTGGTCGCCGTGACCCAGATCTCATCGGCCGGTGACCGACGGCCGCACAAGCAGACCCGTCCGGTCGCGGCCGAATGCGTCGCGCCGAGCCCTGGCGCCACCGCGCCGGCCGCTCGTGGCGCCACCACCACCCGCACCTTCCAGAACGGCCGTTGGGTGACCAACCACTGGGGTGACGGACAGCAGACCATCGAAGAATGCCAGGAGACCCGCAGCGGCGGTGGCGCGACCACCGGCTCGCTCGCCGTGGCCTGCCCCGACGTGGTCAGCCGGCTGCCGCAGGTGCCGGACCGGGCGCGCGCCGAGGTGGACCGTAACCTGGCCCTGCTGCAGACCCAGATCACCGACGCCGACAAGCGGCTCGCCGCCGAGGGCAACAAGGGTCAGGGCTTCATCAACAACGCCATCCTGGCTCCGCTGGCCAGCAAGCGACGCGCCACGCTCGACCGGATCACCATCGCCATCGACCGGTTCGGCCCCCGGCCGCGCGGTCTGGCCGACCTCGCCAAGTGCCAGGCGCGGCCGGTCAACAACAACAACGGCGGCAACCCCGACAACGGCAACCCCAACAACGGCGGTGGCAACAACGGCGGGAACAATGGTGGGAACAACGGGGGCAACCCGAACAACGGCCTCGACGTGCTGGCGAACAACTGCAACAACAGCCAGTTGCAGCCGCACGACGGCTTCCAGAACGGCAACCGTTGCATCAGCACCGCCTTCGGTGAGGTCGGTGCCGCGGCCAACAACCCGTCGCTGCTGATCACCGAGTTCCCGCAGCAGATCGACCGCAACCAGGGCTTCGCCATCCGGGTGAGCACCCGCAACCTGGTCCGGGACCGCTTCCTGCCGGCCGGGCAGGGCGGCTACTACCTGGAGAGTTCGCTGCTCAACGGTGAAGGACTGACCCGCGGTCACTTCCACACCGCGTGCCGGATGTTGAACAACACCGACGAGGCGCCCGCGCCGGAACCGGTGCCTGCCTTCTTCGTCGCCACCGAGGACGGCGGCGGCGGTAGCCAGCCGGACAGCGTGGTCATCCAGATTCCGGGCCTGCCGGAGTCGGGTACCGCGCAGTGCGCGGTCTGGGCCGGTGACGGCTCGCACCGTATCCCGATGTCGGAGCGGGCGAACCAGACTCCCGCCTTCGACGCGGTACGGATTCAGGTCAACTGATCCGGTGAACTGACTCGACAACGACCAGGGCCGCCCGGGAGGACTTCCTCCGGGCGGCCCTGGTCGTGAAAGAGCGCACGCGGTGAGTTGCCGCGGGCGATCGCTGTTCAGCGGTTCTTGTACGCCTCGACGACCTCGACCGGGATGCGACCCCGCTCGGAAATCTTGTAACCGTTGCTGATCGCCCATTCGCGGATGGCGCGGTTCTGCTCACGGTTCATTCCCGGAGTCGCCGGGCCGGTGACGCGGCGAACGCTGCGGGTGGTGTCGGTGCCACGCCCGAGTCTGCGGCCGGCATTGATAAACGGGTCCAGCGCCTTGCGGAGGACGCCCGCGTTCTCGTCGGAGACATCGATGGTGTACGCCACGCCATCCAGGCTGAACTCGACCGTCCGGTCGGCTTTTCCGCCGTCGAGGTCGTCAGTCAGTACCGTGATTACTTTTCTCGCCATCGTTGATTACTCCCTGTGTGTGGCGGGGTGTGGTCAAAGTTTGACGTATGCCCAGCCAATTGCGCAACAAAAGCACCCCTTGTTGCGCGTCGCGTTTTGCGGTTCATCGAAATCCCGATTTGGCGACCTTGCTTCCAGTAGTGGTGTCAGCGCCCGGCAGCGGTCGCATCCGGCCGCTTCAAGTGTCCTGGATCACATCACGGAACAATGAGCGCTCCTCGCGACTTGAGCCTGACACGCTCAACTCAATGGGATAGCAGGTGTTCGATGGCAACTCTTCCGGTACTTCCACTGACCGACGCCGTACTGCTGCCCGGCATGGTCATCCCGGTGACCCTCGACCCGACCACCCAGGCCGCGGTCGACGCGGCCCGTGCCACCGGCGACCACAAGCTGCTCGCCGTGCCCCGCCTGGACGGCGAGTACGGCTCCGTCGGCGCGATCGCCACCATCGAGAAGGTCGGCCGGCTGCCCAGCGGCGAACCGGCCGCCGTGATCCGCGGCATCGCCCGTGCCCGCATCGGCTCCGGGGTGCCCGGTCCCGGCGCGGCGCTCTGGGTCGAGGCGTCCGAGATCGACGAACCCGCCCCGGCCGGCAGAGCCCGGGAACTGGCCCGCGAGTACCGCGCCCTGGTCACCTCCGTGCTCCAGCAACGCGGCGCGTGGCAGGTCATCGACGCGGTGGAGCGGATGACCGACCTCGGCGAGCTGGCCGACTCGGCCGGCTACGCGCCCTGGCTCAGCCTGGCGCAGAAGACCGAACTGCTTGCCGCACCGGACGTCACCGCGCGGCTGGAACTGCTCGTCGGCTGGGTGAAGGACCACCTGGCCGAGCAGGAGGTCACCGAGCAGATCAACTCCGAGGTACGCGAAGAGCTGGAGAAGACGCAGCGGGAGTTCCTGCTGCGCCAGCAGCTCGCCGCGATCCGCAAGGAACTCGGCGAGGACGCCCCGGACGGCTCGGCCGACTACCGGGCCCGCGTCGAGACCGCCGACCTGCCCGAAAAGGTACGCGAGGCGGCGCTGCGCGAGGTCGGCAAGCTGGAACGGGCCAGCGACGCCTCCCCGGAGGCGGGCTGGATCCGTACCTGGCTGGACACGGTGCTGGAAATGCCGTGGAGCACGCGTACCGAGGACAACACCGACCTGACCGCGGCGCGGGCCGTGCTCGACGCCGACCACGCCGGTCTGTCCGATGTGAAGGATCGCATTCTGGAATATCTGGCGGTGCGCAACCGGCGGGCCGAGCGTGACCTCGGCGTGATCGGCGGTCGCGGCTCCGGCGCGGTGCTGGCCCTGGCCGGTCCGCCCGGCGTCGGCAAGACCAGCCTCGGCGAATCCGTCGCCCGGGCACTCGGCCGCCGCTTCGTCCGGGTCTCCCTCGGCGGCATCCGCGACGAGGCGGAGATCCGCGGTCACCGACGCACCTACGTCGGCGCGCTGCCGGGCCGGATCGTCCGGGCGCTGCGCGAGGCGGGCTCGATGAACCCGGTGGTGCTGCTCGACGAGGTCGACAAGCTCTCCGCGGGGTACGCGGGCGACCCGGCCGCCGCCCTGCTGGAGGTGCTCGACCCGGCGCAGAACCACACCTTCCGGGACCACTACCTGGAGGTCGACCTCGACCTGTCCGACGTGCTGTTCCTGGCCACCGCCAACGTGGTGGAGGCCATTCCCGGCCCGCTGCTGGACCGGATGGAACTGGTCACCCTGGACGGCTACACCGAGGACGAGAAGGTGGCCATCGCCCGGGATCACCTGCTGCCCCGGCAGCGGGAGCGGGCCGGGCTGACCGCCGACGAGGTCGACGTGGACCCCTCGGCGCTTAGCCGCATCGCGGGGGAGTACACCCGGGAGGCCGGCGTACGGCAGCTGGAACGGGCGCTTGCGAAGATCATGCGCAAGGTCGCGGTGGCGCTCACCGACGACCCGGCGCGGGTCCGCGTCGACGCCGACAACCTGGTCCGCTACCTCGGCCGGCCGAAGCACACGCCGGAGTCGGCGGAGCGTACGGCGGTGCCGGGGGTGGCCACCGGCCTGGCGGTCACCGGTGCCGGGGGAGACGTGCTGTTCATCGAGGCGACCAGCATGGAGGGTGAGCCCGGACTGACCCTTACCGGTCAGCTCGGTGACGTGATGAAGGAGTCGGCGCACATCGCCCTGTCCTACCTACGGGCCAACGGTCGCCGGCTGGGTCTGGACCCCAACGCCCTGGCCGGGCGGCGGATCCACCTGCACGTGCCGGCCGGCGCGGTGCCCAAGGACGGCCCCAGTGCGGGCATCACCATGGTCACCGCCCTGGCCTCGCTGGCCAGCGGACGCCCGGTACGCCCCGAGTTCGGGATGACCGGTGAGGTGACGCTCTCCGGTCGGGTGCTGCCCATCGGCGGGGTGAAGCAGAAGCTGCTCGCCGCGCACCGGGCCGGCCTGACCGAGGTGATCATCCCGGCCCGCAACGAGCCGGACCTCGACGACCTGCCCACCGAGGTCCGCGAGGCGCTGACCGTGCACACCCTGGCCGACGTCGCCGACGTCCTCGCCCTGGCCCTGCGCCCGGCCGACGCCGACACCCTCATCACCCCCAACCTCACCCCCGCCTGAGGTGTAAGGAAGGGCACCTTGTTAACGCATTCTGCATAGCAGGGTGCCCCTGTTAACAACGGGCAAGCCACGGGCACCTGTGCCGCCACGCAAGGCGGCACAGGTGCCCGTATGTCGTTGCGCGTGGGGTGAGAAGGGTTCCCTTCTATACGCGAGGCGTTAACAAGGTGCCCTTCCTTGCACACACCCCGTACGCCTCAGGGGCGGTCGTCGCGGTCGCGGCGGACGGTGGCCTTGCGGCCCTTGATGGTGCTGCCACGCAGCCCGGCGATCACCTCGTCGGCGACGGCGATCGGCACCTCGACCAGGGAGAACCGGTCGGCGATCTCGATCGAGCCGATGTCGCGGCCCCGGATGCCGGTCTCCCCGGTGATCGCACCGACCAGGTCCTGCGGGCGCACCCCGGCACGGCGACCCAGACCGATGAAGACCTGGGTGGTGCCGTTGCTGCGGGGCCGGGCCGGGCGGCGGTCGCCGCCGCGGGCGTCGGCACCGGGCCGGGACTCCCGCGGGGCGCGGACCGCCACCTGGGGGATCTCCTCGGCGGCCTCCTCGGCGCCGGGCAGGGTCGCCTCGTGGGCCAGCTTCACCGCAGCCAGCGCCACCTCCATCAGGTCGAACTCGTCGCTGAGCGTCTCGACGATGACCCGGAACGGATCGAGGTCGTCCTCCAGCAAGCTCTCCCGCAGCGCCGCCTGGGTCAGCTCCAGCCGGCGGGTACGCAGGTCGGCCACCGTCGGGATCTTGTCGATGGTGATCCGCTGCCCGGTGACCCGTTCGATGGTCTTGAGCATCCGGTGTTCGCGCGGCTCGGCGAGGGTGATCGCCACCCCTTCCCGCCCGGCCCGGCCGACCCGGCCGATGCGGTGCACGTACGACTCCGGGGCCGACGGCACGTCGTAGTTGACCACGTGGCTGAGCTGCTCGACGTCCAGCCCACGGGCCGCCACGTCGGTGGCGACCAGCAGGTCGGCGGTGCCGCCGCGCAGCCGGCCCATCACCCGGTCGCGCTGTTCCTGGCTCATCCCGCCGTGCAGCGCCTCGGCCCGGTAGCCGCGCCCGTTCATCGTCTCGGTGAGCCGGTCGACCTCTTCCCGGCTGCGGCAGAACACGATCGCCGCGGTCGGCGACTCGACGTCCAGCACCCGGCCCAGCGCCGCCGGCTTGTGCGCCCGCGCCACCAGGTACGCGCTCTGGCGTACCCGGGGGGCCTCGCCGGCCACCGGCTGCTCCCGGGCGATGAGGATGCGGACCGGATCGGTCAGATGGGCGCGGGCCATCCCGTCGATGCGCGACGGCATGGTCGCCGAGAACAGCACGGTCTGTCGCTGCTCGGGGGTGTGCTCCAGGATCGCCTCGATGTCCTCGGCGAAGCCCATGTCGAGCATCTCGTCGGCCTCGTCGAGCACCACCGTGGCGAGGTTGCCCAGCCGCAGCGTGCCCCGGGCGATGTGGTCGAGTGCCCGGCCCGGCGTGGCGACCACCACGTCGACCCCGTTGTCCAGGGCGCGCAACTGCCGGCCGATCGGCTGTCCGCCGTAGATCGGCAGCACCCGGGCACCGAGATCCTTGCCGTAGCGGTGGAAGGCCTCGGAGACCTGCACGGCCAGCTCCCGCGTCGGCACCAGCACCAGGGCGACCGGGTCGCCGGTGGGTCGCTCGTCGGGCATGCGTTGCAGCAGCGGAAGGGCGAACGCGGCCGTCTTGCCGGTGCCCGTGGCGGCCTGCCCGAGCAGGTCCCGACCGGCCAGCAGCGGACCGATGGCCTCCCGCTGGATCGGCGTGGGCTCCTCGTAGCCGAGCGCGGAGAGCGCGGCGAGCAGTTCGGAACGCAGGCCAAGGTCCGCGAAGGCGGGCGGCTCGGTGGACGGGTCCGGCAGTACGGGCGTGGAACTCATGGGTCAAGTTTTTCATTACGCCCCCGGCCGCATTGCGGCGACCACCGCAACACCGCCAACGACCGGCGGCGATAAGGACGGTGCGCACCCATTCAGGGAAAATGGGAGGATTGCTCGGACTCATCCCGCAAAGTGTGGTTACTGTCGGCAACAGGCGAACCCACACCGGGAGAGAGGACCCGACCATGCGAGTGCCCAGTCGAAGTCCGGGACAGCGGCCTGGTCCTCCTGCCGCACCGGCCCGGCGTCGCCCGCGTGGCCCGGGACGGCAGCCGGCCGCGAACGGTCCCGATCTGGACGCCTACCGCGCCGCCGTGGCGGAACTGCTCGTCGAGGTGGGTGCGCTCGCGTCGGCCAGCAGCACCAAGGCCCGCCAGGTGCTGATCGACCAGCGGCTGCGCGAGCCGGCCATCGCCGCGGTGCTCGACGCCACGCCTCAGGGGCTGATCGGCGCCCGGGAGACCCTGTTGCTGGAGATGGCCAGATACCAGCCCAACGCGCGCAGCTCGGCCGCGGACCTGACCGCCCTGGTGCGGATCTATCTGCTGTCCCGCATCGACGTGATGTGGTGGCGGGACGCGGGCACCTTCCTCACCGACATCGAGGTCCACCACAGCGTCGACCTCGTCGACCTGGACTGGCTGCGGCGTCGGGACCTGCTGCACTTCCGCTACACCGAGCAGCCCCGCACCCTGGTCGGACGGGGAGTACGCGCACTGCGCCGCCGGGTGCTGCCCGACGCCACTCCGCGTACCGCCGGTCTGCTGTTCCGCCGGGCGCGGCGGGAGGTGGTCGCGCTGCTCAACGACATCGGTCGTGAGTTCGCCGCGGTGACCCCGGCGGGCACCCCGCCGCTGTGGGTGACCAGCCTGGTGCGCAGCGCCGAGCACCAGTACCGGCTGCGCCGGCTGGGTTACGCCGCGATGGTGCCCAGCGGACACTGCCTCGGCTGGGCGGTCGACCTGGAGATGGAGTGGTTCGGCCGGTACGGCGTCCGGGACACCCTCGCCGGGCTCCTGTTGAACCGGCAGCGCTCCGGCGAGATCAACGTGGTCGACGAGGGTCAGGCCTGGCACGTCTGTCTGGCACCGACCGCGACCGCACGCCTGCGCCGGGCGTACGAAGCCGAGATGGGGATCTGACGCGATGTGCGGGATCGTACTCAGCCTCGGTCCGGAGGCCGATCCGGTGATCTTCCGCAGGATGCTCGCCGTGCTCGCCGCCCGTGGCGAGGTCACCGAGACCCGGTACGAGGCCGGCCTGCTCGCCGGCACCCGCCGGCTGCGGGTGGTGGACCGGGACCGGGCGGTGCAGCCGTGGGTCTCCGCCGACGAACGCTGGCTGCTCTGCTACAACGGCGAGGTCTTCAACCACCACCAGCTGCGCGCGCAGCTGAGCGGGCTGGGGCATCGCTTCCGCAGCGCCAGCGACACCGAGGTGGTGCTCGCCGCCTTCGCGCAGTGGGGCGAGCAGATGGTGACCCGGCTGCGCGGCGAGTACGCGTTCGCCATCGTGGAGCGGGCCACCGGCCGGGCCTACCTGGTGCGGGATCCGCTCGGAGTGAAGCCGCTGTACCTGTCGCGTACGCCGGGCTGTCTGCACGTCGCCAGCGAGGTCAAGGCGCTGGTCCGGGCGGGCGCACCGGTGGTCGAGGTGCCGCCCGGCCACCACGGTTGGGTCGACGCCGACCACCAGGTTCACCTGCGCCCGTACGTGGAGCTGCTCTCCCTCGGTGCCGATGCGCCGTTGGTGACGGATCCGGACGAGGCCGCCCTGCTCGTCCGTACCACGCTCACCGACAGCATCCAGGTGCGGCTGGACACCGACCTCACGGTGGGTGTGGTGCTCTCCGGCGGGCTGGACAGCTCCCTGGTGCTGCTGCATGCCGCGCAGCGGCACCCGGACTGCGTCGCGGTCACCGTCGGCGTGCCGGACAGCCCTGACGTGGCGTACGCGCGGCGACTGGCCAGGGAACTCGGCGTCCGGCACGAGGTCGTCGAGCTGCGGCCCCGGGACATCCGGCTGGCCGACGTGCGGGAGGCGATCCGGATCTCCGAGCTGACCGAGTACGGCGACATCATCAACGCGGTGGTCTCGGTGCCCATCTTCCGACGCCTGGCCGAGTTGGGCGTCAAGGTCGTGCTCACCGGCGACGGCTCGGACGAACTGTTCGGCGGCTACCCGATGTATCACGAGGTCGGCCCCCAGGCGGCGCGGCGGCTGTTCCTGCACAAGATCCGCAACCTCTGTCGTACGGAGTTGCAGCGCGTCGACCGCACCAGCATGGGCTTCGGGGTGGAGGCCCGGGTGCCCTTCCTCGACCTGGCCCTCGTCGAGTTGGCGATGCGCCTGCCGATCGAGTTGAAGATGCGCGAGGGGCAGGAGAAGTGGATCGTCCGGCAGGCCTTCGCGGACCTGCTGCCCGACTACATTCGGCGGCGGCCGAAGAACCCGATGTCGTACTCCTCCGGGTTGCACGAGCGGGCCCGGCTGTACAAGCCGCTGTTCGCCCGGCTGCACCGCACGTTCGGCTACCACCTGTTGGAGCCGGTCCGCCGCGACTTCGACAGCGTCCTGACGAGCTGCGACAACGACCTGGACGCGGCGATCGCGGCCGGTCGGGAACGGCGGGACTACACCGTGCTGGAACACGCCCGCGACCTGGTCGGCGCGGCCCGGTGGAACGCCGCCCCGATGGTTCGTCGCCTGGTCACTCCGCGCCGCAACCGAGTCTCATCGCGTCGCAACCGAGACGACGGAGCACCGCTGCCCGGTTGACCCGGCGGCCCAGGTTGACTCTGACACCGTGTCAGCGTCGACCGTGGAGGGGCCATGTTCACCATCGGAGATTTCGCCAACCTGGGCCGGGTGTCGGTACGGATGCTGCGGCACTACGACAGCATCGGGCTGCTCCGCCCGGCCGCCGTCGACCCGCACAGCGGCTACCGCTACTACACGGCCGCCCAACTGGGTCGACTGAATCGGGTGATCGCACTCAAGGAGCTGGGGCTGCCGCTCGGCCAGGTGCGGGCGATCCTCGACGAAGCGGTCGACAGCACCGAGTTGCGCGGCATGCTGCGGCTGCGTCGAGCACAGCTGGAGGCGCAGATGGCGGCAGACACCGCCCGCCTGGCCGGCGTCGAGGCGAGACTCCGCATGATCGAGACGGAGGGTCGGATGACCAGCCAGGATGTCGTCATCAAGGAAATCTCCCCGATTCGGGTCGCGACGCTGTCGGCGGTCGCGGGGAGCTACGACGGGGCGGACATCGCGCCCGCGTTGACCCCGCTCTACCCGGAGCTGTTCCGTCGGCTTGAGGCCGCCGACATTCGCCCCGCCGGGCCGGCGCTGGCCTGGTACGACGCGGCCGACGACGGTGAGGCCGTCATCGTGCACGCCGGAGTGGGGATTGACGTCGACGCGGCGGGCCCGGACGTGACAGTGGTGGAATTGCCGGCGATTACCGCGGCGACGACGGTCCACCACGGTTCGATGCTCACGGCCGACCAGAGCATCCAGGTGCTGGCCCGGTGGGTCGAGGAGAACGGCTGGCGAGCGGATGGCTTTGCCCGCGAGTTCTACCTGGAGTACTGCGCGGACGAGCCCGACAAGGGCGTCACCGAACTGCAACTGCCGGTGCTTCGGACCTGACCGTCGCTGGCTGCCCGGCACGGGGCGGGTGGCCATGGAATCCGACGGCCGTGGCCCCGGTCACGGCCTTCGGGCGGCTCGGTGTCGGTTTCGGCGCGCTGCGGATGCCGGTGTCAGATCTCCTCGTCGGTTGCGGTGCGGATTCGTCTGACCAGCTGCTCCAGGGCGGCCACCTCGGCGCGCAGCGCGGTGCGGCCCGCCCGGGTCAGCCGCAACCAGGTGACCGGTCGGCGTCCCTCGTAGCCCTTGGTGGACTGGAGCAGCCCGGCCTGCTCCAGGATCCGCAGGTGGCGGTTGAGGTTGCCGTCGGTCAGGCCCAACTCGTCGCGGAGCGTGGCGAAGCGGCATTCGGTCGCCTCGCTGAGCATGGTGAGGATGCCGAGGCGTACCCGCTGGTGCACCACGTCGTCGAGGGCCGTCGCCGGGTGCGGCGACGACCCGGCGTCCGGGCCGCCGAAGCGTGGCTCGGTCACCTGGAGTGGCGGGCTGTCGCCAGGTTGACGGCGGCGACGACCAGCAGGGGCAGGGCCATCAGGACAAGATAATGGGCCGTTCGCAGCGACAGTTGGCCGCCGGCACCACTACCGCCGATGAGAACGCTGGTCCAGCCGGGCAGATGCCCGAGCGGGAAGGAGGTGCACAGCCAGGCGGTGAGTGCGGCGATCCAGGTGCCGGCGGCGACCAAGCCACGGCTGTGTTCGGCCCGGCCCAGCACCACGACGGCGGCGGCCAGGGGGAGCAGCGGGGTCAACAGGCCGGCCCAGCGCGGGCCGGAGGCGGAGACGAGGCCGTCCGGAACCGGGCCGACCGGCACCGCCGCGAGCACGGCGAGCAGCACCAGGACGCCGAGCCCGGTGGCGGCGGCCAACGGCCAGCCGACCCGTACGCCGTGACGGTGGGCCCGCCACGCGTACCAGAGCGCGATGACGGCGAACAGCAACGGTGTGCCGAGGAACCAGAACAGGTAGGACGCCACCGGGCTGACCTGTTCGTCGGGCAGTCCCGCCCAGAACGGGTGCTTCGCGTCGATCGAGTAGGGGCGGGTCAGTGGGTGGCGGTAGAGGGCGGCGCTGGCCAGCAGCAGTACGGCGAAGCCGAGGGCCGGAAGCCACGCCCCGCCGTGGGCTCCGGTGGGGGCCGAGAACAAGGAGTGGGCAAGGTTCAGCCGGTGAGCAGCAGGGCGCCGACCGCCGCCAGGGTGCCGAGCACCGCCAGCACGGTGCTGGTCAGCAGGAATCGCGCCAGCGGCACCCGTACCCGCGCGGCCCGGCATCGTTCCAGCCACAGCAGGGTGGCCAGGGAGGCCCAGGGCAGGGCAAGCGGGCCGACGTTGGTGCCGACCAGCAGCGCGAGCAGGCGCTGCCGGTCGCCGGTCGGCAGCACCGCCTCGCCGGCCAGGTACGCGGGCAGGTTGTTCACCAGGTTGGCCAGCAGCGCGCCGGTGCCGCCGGCGCGCAGCACCCCCGACGTGCCCCCTTCGTCACCGGCGAGCCAGGCGACCAGGTCGTTGAGCCCGTGCACGCCGATGGTCTGGATCACCAGGAACAGCCCGGTGACGAAGACCAGCAGCCGCCAGGGCAGCAGAGCCGGGCGCAACGTGCCGGGGGAGCGGATCGCGAAGCCGAGCAGCAGCAGGCAGGTGGCGACGGCCGAGGCGAGCCCGACCGGCGCCCCGAGAAGGATGGCGGCGACGAAGAGCAGGCAGGCGACGAGCGCCGTGCGGTACAGCACCGCGTCGGTGGGCCGGTGTGTCGGCGGTGGCGGGAACCGGCCGTCCGGTGGTTGGTCCCGCCGCCACCAGAACCACCAGAGCAGGACGGTGGTGACCGCGATCGCCGCCAGTTGGGGCAACCACATGACGCCCAGGTAGGCCAGCGGGTCCAGCCCGATCCGTTCGCTGGCCAGCAGGTTCGTCAGGTTGGACACCGGCAGCAGCAGGCTCGCCGTGTTGGCCAGCCAGACCGTGGTCACCGCCAGCGGTGCCACCGCGGTGCGCAGCGTCACTGCCAGCGCGAGCATCACCGGGGTGAGCAGCACCGCCGTGGTGTCCAGGTTGAGCACGATGGTGGTCAGCGCGGCGAAGCCGACGCAGAGCGCGAACAGCGCGGGCCAGCGCCCTCGGGCGGCGCGGGCCATCCGGGTCGCCAGCACGTCGAAGACGCCGGCGGCGGCGGTCAGTTCGGCGAGCACCACCACCGTGCCGAGGAAGATCAGCAGGGGCAGGATCCGGGTGAGGGTGGCGGCGGCGTCGGCGCGGGGCAGCAGCCCGGTCGCGACACAGGCGGCACCGGCCAGCGCCAGCCCGACGGCGATCACGTCCAGCGGGTGTGGCCTGCGGCCAGGTGGTGTCGGGGCGTCCCCGATGGCGGTCACGGCCGGCCATCCTCGCACGTCCGCGATGTCTCACCGGCGCCGGAGCCGGCCGACGTGACGGCGGCGGCACCGGGGGGATGAAACACGCCGCCGGCCGGCGCCACCTGCGGTCAGGCGCCGGCCGGCGGTCTGGCTGACGGTCAGCCGGCCGGTGGGTAGGGGTCGTCCTGGTAGGTGTACTCCGTCTCGATGCGGCCGTCGGCGGTGTGCACCACGAGCTGACTGGGCTCGCTGCCGTGGGCCGCCTCGCGCCCGGCGGAGACCGCGCGGTGCTTCGTGTCGTACGTGCCGACCGTGGTGCCGCCCTGCTCGACCTTCCAGCCACCACCGTCGGGCACGACGTGATACTCGGTGCGGGTCATCTCGGCATCCCTTCCTGGTACCAGAGGTGCCGACGAGGTACCCGGGACGCGAGGGACAAAACGCGACAGGGAACCAGGGGGATGCGCCGGGGCGGACGCCGTCCGCCCCGGCGATCTCCTACCAGCTCAGATAACTGGGCTGGGTCTGGACGTTCAGCTCACGGAACTGGACCAGCTTGGCCGTCCAGGTCCGCCAGTCGTTGAGGTCCAGCACGTCCAGCCCCTTCTGGATGTCGGACGAGTAGATGTGTCCGTTGTAGTAGTAGGCCGACCAGGAGCCGCCGACGACCAGCTGGGTGTCCGACAGCGGTCCCCGCTCCCAGAAGCCGATCTCGGTGGGCCGGCGGGAGTCGGTGAAGTCCCACACCGAGATGCCGCCCTGGTACCACGCCTGGACCATGATGTCCTTGCCGAGCACCGGGATCAGCGAGCCGTTGTGCGCCACGCAGTTCTCGGTGTCGCCGTTGGTCCGCGGGATCTTGTAGTAGCTGCGGAACTCCAGCTTGCGCTTGTCGCCCCGGCCGGTGAGGTCGTAGATCGCGTTGGCGCCGCGCTCCGGGCCGACGGTCTCGTTGCAGGTGGCACCGCCGCCACCGCCCAGTTCGTCGGTGAAGACGACCTTGGTGCCGCGGTTGTTGAAGGTGGCCGAGTGCCAGAAGGCGAAGTTGGTGGTGTCCCGGACCCGGTGCAGCACCCGGGGGGCCTCCCGCTTGCTGATGTCCAGCAGCACCCCGTCGCCCATGCACGCGCCGGCGGCCAGGTCCTTCTGCGGGTAGGCGGTGATGTCGTGGCAGCCGGTGGTCGCCGAGGCGCCGGTGCGGCCCTCGTAGCCGCCGTCGGGGAAGAGGTTCGGGGTGGCGACCACGGCGGCGTCGGTCGGCTTCTTCAGCGGCACCTTGACGATGCTGATCGAGTCGTGCGGCGGCTGGCAGTCCGGGAAGGCGTCCTGCGGACTGTACGAGGAGACGTACAGGTAGACCGACTTGGTGTTCTTGGCCGGCACCAGGGTGTGGGTGTGCGAGCCGCAGGCGGTCTCCACCGACTTGATGTAGCGCGGCTGCTGCTTGTTCCGGACGTCGAAGATCTTGATGCCCTCCCACGACTCCTTCACCGAGGCAGGCTGGGAGACGCTGCTGCACGAGTCGTCGCTGCGGGACGAGTCGGTCGACAGGAAGAGCAGGTCACCGTAGATGGAGATGTCGTTCTGGGAACCCGGACAGAGCACCTGCGAGACGATCTTCGGCTGGCTGGGCCGGGACACGTCGTAGATGACGAAGCCGTCGTAGTTGCCGACGAAGGCGTACCTGCCTTGGAAGGCGATGTCGGTGCCGAGGGCGTTCGTGGTGTTGAACGGCGACTGTTTCGGCAGGTTGGCGATCAGCCTGAGGTTGGGGCTGTGGGCGATCTCGTCGACGCCGAGCGGCGGCGCGGCGGCCGACGTCGAGGTGGCGACCGCCAGCGTGACCGGCCCGGCGTTGCCGGGTGCGGCGGCGATGCTGGCGAGGAGCAGCCCGGTGGCGGCGGCGCTGGCGACGCGTAACCACCGCGCCCGCGCCGGAGTCGGTATGACCATCGGCGACACCCTTCGGGAAGGAAGGACCTTTCTCGTACCATACGCCCCAGTGGAGGTCATCGATGTGATCTGCGTCACAGCGATGGCGATGGCCCGCCACCGCGGACTGACCCGCCGGGCGGCCCGAATCCCCTGCGTACGCTAGGTGCCGATGAGAACGACGGTCTTCGGCCATCCGCTGCGCAGCGTCGCCTTCGACGTGGTCGTCGCCGCGCCGGTGATGCTTGTCAGTGCAGCCGGTGCCCCGGTCCAGCCCGGTGGCTGGCAGGCCGCCGCGATCGGGGCGGCGATGGGCGCCGCCCTGCTGGCGCGTCGGGCCCGACCGGTGGCGGTGACCGCCGTCGTGGCGGTGCTGGCCTTCGTCCAGGTCGCCCTGGGCTGGGCGCCGCTGCCGTACGACCTGGCGGTGCTGATCGCGCTCTACAGCGTGGTCAAGTACGCCGACCGGCTGCGGCCCGGGGTGATCGCCGGACTGGTCGCCGTCGGCGGGGCGGTGTTCGCCGCGGTCCGCACCTCCACCCCGGGCATCTGGTACTTCACCGCCATCTTCTACGCCCTGGTCATCGGCGCGGTCTGGTTGTTCGCCCTGAACGTCCGTACCCGCCGGTTGTACGTGCTCAGCCTGGAGGAGCGGGCCGCGACGCTGGAACGGGAACGGGAGGCGGAGGCCCGGGCGGCGGTGGCCGAGGAGCGCACCCGCATCGCCCGGGAACTGCACGACGTGGTGGCCCACAGCATGGCCGTCATGATCGCCCAGGCGGACGGGGCCCGGTACGTGCTCGACAGCAGCCCGGAGACCGCCCGCGAGGCGGTCCGGACCGTGGCGGACACCGGCCGCCGCGCCCTGGACGACATGCGCCGCCTGGTCGGCGTACTCCGGGAACCGCAACCGCCCGCCGACGCCCCGCATGCGCCCGCCGCCGAACCGGCCCACCGGCGTCCGGTCGTGGCCGAACTGCCCGCCCTGCTGCAGCGTTTCCGCGACGCCGGGCTGCGGGTGGGATACACAGTCACCGACCTGCCCAACCCGCTGCCCCCGGCACTCGAACTGACCCTGTACCGCCTGGTGCAGGAGGCCCTCACCAACACCCTCAAGCACGCCGGGCCGGGCGCACAGGTGCAGGTCGAGTTGGCCCACGTCGGCGGTGCCGTCACGCTGCGGGTCACCGACGACGGGCAGGGCCGCACCCCGGCCGGTCCGCCGCCGTCGGGCGGTCACGGCCTCGTCGGGATGCGCGAACGCGTGTCGGTGTACGACGGCACCCTCACCGCCGGTCCGCGGCTGGCCGGGGGCTGGCAGGTGCTGGCGCGGCTGCCGCTACCGTCGTCGCCGACAGCGGAGGTGGTCGCGGCATGACCGTGCGGGTGGTGATCGTGGACGACCAGGCGTTGGTTCGCGCCGGGTTCCGGATGGTGCTCGACTCCCAGCCCGACCTGGAGGTGGTGGGCGAGGCGATCGACGGTGCCGACGCGCTGCGCCTGCTCTCCCGGGTCGAGGCGGACGTGGTGGTGATGGACATCCGGATGCCCACCATGGACGGGGTGGAGGCCACCCGCCGGCTCTGCGCCGACCGTCCCGCCGGCCCACCGCGGGTGCTGGTGCTGACCACCTTCGACACCGAGGCCGACGCGTTCGCCGCGCTGCGCGCCGGGGCCAGCGGCTTCCTGCTCAAGAACGTGCCGCCGGAGGAACTGCTCGCCGCGATCCGGGTCGTCGCCGAGGGTGACTCGGTGGTCGCCCCGTCGATCACCCGACGGCTGCTCGACCGGTTCGCCGGTCAACTCGGCACCACCCCCGGCGAGGACCCCCGCCTGGCCCAGCTCACCGAGCGGGAACGGGAGATCCTGCTGCTGGTGGCGCAGGGGCTGGCCAACGCCGAGATCGCCGAACGGGTGCACGTCGCCGAGGCGACGGTGAAGACCCACGTCGGGCGGATCCTGGCCAAACTCCAGCTCCGCGACCGGGTGCAGGCGGTGGTGCTGGCCTACGAGAGCGGGCTGGTCGTGCCCGGTGCGGAGTCCGGGCGTACGACCTGAGGCGTACGGGTTGCTTCGGTCCGGGGCCACCTGGGTCGTACCCAGGTCGAGCGCGCAGGTTGATCTCCACCGGTCGTGATCTCCGTAGCGTCTGAAGACGTCAGAGATCACCTCCTGCTCGGAGAATCCACGTGTCCCTCGCACCGCCCGTCCACGTCACCGCCGGCGTCGCCGTCACCGCCCACGGCCTGCGCAAGCAGTACGGCACCGGGGAGGCCGCCGTCGTCGCCCTCGACGACGTCGACGTCACCTTCGCCGCCGGCCGGTTCACCGCCATCATGGGCCCCTCCGGCTCCGGCAAGTCGACCCTGATGCACTGCCTGGCGGGCCTGGACCGGCCCACCGCCGGCACCGTACGCATCGGCGACGCGGAACTGGGCAGCCTCGACGACCGGCGGCTGACCCTGCTGCGCCGGGACCGGGTCGGCTTCGTGTTCCAGCGCTTCAACCTGCTGCCCGCGCTCAGCACCGAGGAGAACATCCTGCTGCCGTTGGCCATCGCCGGCCGGCGACCGGAACCCGACTGGTTCCGCCAGGTGGTCGCCGCCGTCGGGCTGACCGACCGGCTGCGGCACCGACCGGCCGAGTTGTCCGGTGGCCAGCAGCAGCGGGTCGCGGTGGCCCGCGCGCTGGTCACCAAGCCGTGGGTGGTCTTCGCCGACGAGCCCACCGGCAACCTCGACTCCCGGGCCGGCAACGAGGTGCTGCGGCTGCTGCGCGAGGCGGTGGACACCCTGGGACAGACGGTGGTGATGGTCACCCACGACCCGACCGCCGCCGCCCACGCCGACCAGGTGGTCTTCCTCGCCGACGGCCGGCTGGTCCGCGACCTGACCGCACCGACCGCCGAGCGGATCCTCGACGTGCTCGCCCACCTGGACCCCGGTGCCGACCGGGCCGGTGACGCCGTCGCGGCGCAGCGGGGGCGGTGACCCGTGCTGCGTCTGACCCTGCGCTCCATGCGCGCCGATCTCGCGCGCATGCTGATGTCCACCCTCGCCGTCGTCCTCGGCGTGTCCTTCATCGCCGGAACGTTGATCTTCGTCGACGGCATGCGGGCCGGCGCCTACGACCGGGCAGCCACCTTCGACCGGCACACCGACGTCGGCGTGTACCCCGATCCGGACGTCGACACCGACCCGGATCTGATCGACGCCGCGCTCGTCGAGAAGGTGCGCGCAATCGAGGGCGTCCGGGCCGCGGCGGCGGAACTGGTCGGCACCGGCGGGGTGGTGGGCGCCGACGGCCGTCCGGTGCTCGGCTTCGGGGTGCTCGTCGCCGTCCCCGCCGAGCCTGCCCTGCAGTCCTACGACGTGCTGGCCGGGCGGCTGCCCGAACGGGCCGGCGAGGCGGTGCTCGACGAGCGGACCGTCGCCGACGAGGGATTCGCCGTCGGCACCGAGGTGCGGGTCGGCGGTGCCGGCGGTGCGGCCGAGCCGTACACCCTGGTCGGTGTGGTCGACGTGGCCGGCACCTCGCGGGACATCGGCGGGCCGTTCATCGGGCTGTTCGGGCCCGAAGCGCTCGCCGCCACCGAGCAGTCGGGTTACCACCGGATCCTCGTCGCGGCCGAGCCGGGCGTCGCCGACGAGGCGCTCGCCGCACGGATCGCCGAGGTCACCGGCGCCGGTACGACGGTGCACACCCGGGCGGAGATCCTCGACGCCGCCGTCGACGACGCGGTACGCGACGTCAACCAGTTCAACATGGTGCTGCTCGTCTTCACCGCGGTGGCGGTGCTGGTGGCGGCGTTCGTCATCGCCAACACGTTCACCATCGTGCTGGCCCAGCGCACCCGACGGACGGCCCTGCTGCGGCTGGTCGGCGCCACCCGGGGACAGGTGTTCCGGGCGACCCTGCTGGAGTCCGCGGTGCTCGGCCTGGTCGCCTCGGCAGTCGGTGTGCTGATCGGCATCGGCATGGCCGCCGCGCTGAGCGCCCTGATGAACAGCCTGGACATTGCGCTCAACGGCGAGTTGACGGTCACCGCCACCACGGTGCTCGGCAGCCTCGTCATCGGCACCGTGCTCACCGTCGGCGCCGCCCTCGTACCGGCCTGGCAGGGCACCCGGGTCGCCCCGGTGGCCGCGCTGACCGACGCCGCCCTCCAGGTCACCCGGACCGCCGGCCGACTGCGCCTGATCTTCGGCGGGCTGGTCCTCGCGGCCGGCGTCGCGGCCCTGGCCGGCGCGGGCGGCACCGGGCAGATCGCGCTTGTCGCCCTCGGCGGGATGCTGAGCTTCTTCGGCATCGTGCTGTTCGGTCCGGTGCTGGTGCCGGCGCTGGTCCGGATGTTCGGCGTCGTCGCCCGACGGGCCTTCGGGATCACCGCCGGCCTCGCGGTGGCCAACGCGGTCCGCAACCCCCGCCGGGTCGCCGCCACCGCCACCGCCCTGGTGATCGGGATCGGCCTGGTCTCGTCCTTCGTGGTGGGTGCCCACAGCACCAAGGCCGTCATCGAACGCAGCGTGGACGCCCAGATCGGGGTGGACTTCGTGGTGACCGGCATCGGCGGGGACCTGCCCGCCGGGGTGGTCGACGCGCTGGCCGCCCGGCCCGAGCTGGGCGTGGTGCACGAGCAGCGGTCCCGCATCGTCGACGAGGGCAGGATCCGCGCGGCCGATCCGGCGCTTGTCGAGCGTCAGCTGGAGAGCGTGCTGGCCGGGCAGGTCGGCAGCTTCGGGCCGGGCCGGGTGCTGGTGCACCGGGAGTTGGCCGCCGAGCGTGGCTGGTCGCCCGGTGACCGGATCGACCTGCACGGGCACTCGTTCGAGGTGGCCGCCGTGGTCGTCGGCCCGGATGCCGCCGACGGGCCGGTGTCGCCCGGTCGCGTCGTCGAGCTGGTCGCCGCCGACTTCACCCGGCTCTTCCCCGACGAGCGCGGCTACCTGGTCGAGATCGAGCCGGCCGAGGGGGTGTCGTCGGCGGCGGCCCGGGACGTGATCGAATCGGTGCTGGCCGACTATCCGACGGTCAACCTGATGGACCAGGCGGCGTACAAGCGGATGCTGACAAGCACCGTGGACATGCTGCTCGCGTTCGTGGTGGCGTTGCTCGGCCTGGCCGTGGTGATCGCCCTGGTGGGTGTGGCGAACACGCTGAGCCTGTCGGTGCTGGAGCGGACCCGGGAGAACGCGGTCCTGCGGGCCGTCGGCCTGACCCGGGGACGGATGCGCGCGATGCTCGCCGTCGAGGCCGTCCTCACCGCGCTGGTCGGCGCGCTGCTCGGCGTCGCCCTGGGCACCGCGGTCACCGGCTCGGCGATGGCGATGCTGGCCAGCCTCAGCGGCGGCTTCATGCTGGCCGTGCCGTGGGGGCAGCTCGGCGGCATCCTCGCCGTCGCGGTGCTGGCCGCGCTGGCCGCCTCGGTGCTGCCCGCCCGCCGCGCGCTGCGTCGACCGGTGGTGGAGGCGCTCGCGGACCTGTGACGGCGTACGAACGGCCCCCGCCGAACCCGGCGGGGGCCGTTGCGTTGCCGTTGCCCTAGAGGCGTTCCACGTTCGGGCCGGAGCAGCGGTTGCGGGCGTCGAAGACGTACCGGGCGTGCCGTTCGACCAGGGCGTAGTCGAACACGTCGTGGTCGGTGATCACGACCACGCAGTCGGCCTCGCGGATCTCCCGCTCGCTGAGGTCCACGGTCAGCACCCCGTCGGGCAGGTGGTTCGCCGCGGCGTACGGCTCGACCGCGCGAACCTGGGCGCCGAGCTCGCGCAACCGCCGGGTCACGTCGACCGCCGGGGAGTCCCGCATGTCACCGGTGTTGGGCTTGTACGCCAGCCCGAGCACCAGCAGCCGGGCGCCGCTGACCGCCTTACCGGAGCGGTTCAGCCCGGCCATCACCCGCTGCGCGACGTGTTCGGGCATCTCGTGGTTGATGTCGTTGGCCAGCTCGATGAACCGGAACTGCCGCCCGAGCCGCCGCTTGACCTGCCAGGACAGGTAGCAGGGGTCGATCGGCAGGCAGTGCCCGCCGACGCCGGGGCCCGGCTTGAAGGGCATGAAACCGAACGGCTTGGTCTCCGCCGCCTCGATCGCCTGCCACACGTCGATGTCCAGCTGGTGCGAGAGCATCGTCAGCTCGTTGACCAGGGCGATGTTGACCTGGCGGAAGGTGTTCTCGATCAGCTTGGTCAGCTCGGCCACCTGGGTGGAGTCCACCGGGACGGTGCGCTCCACCAGCCGCCGGTAGAAGCCGTCGACACGGTCCAGCGCGGCCGGGTCCATCCCGGAGACCACCTTGGGGGTGTTCTCCAGCCGCCAGGTGCGGTTGCCCGGGTCGATCCGCTCCGGGCTGTAGCCGAGGTGGAAGTCGCCGGGGCTGCGCAGCCCGCTGGCCGACTCCAGCAGCGGCCGGAGCAGCTCCTCGGTGGTACCCGGGTAGGTGGTCGACTCGAGGATGACCGTGCAGCCCGGACGCAGGTACGGCGCGATCGCCGTGCCGGCCTCCTCGACGAAGCTCAGGTCGGGAGTGCCGTCGCGCAGCGGCGTGGGCACGGTGATCACGCAGAAGTCGAAGTCCTTGGCGTCGGCGTACTCGCTGCTCGGGCGGTACCGCCCGGTCGCCGTTGCCCGACCGAGCCGGTCAGCCGGAATGTCCGAGACGAACGACTCACCCGAAGCGAGCCGCTTCACCCGATCGGTGTCGACGTCGAGTCCCACGACGTCGAAGCCCGCCTCGACGGCTCGCATGGCCAGCGGTAGGCCGACGTACCCCTGGCCGACGACGACCAGCTTCTCCACACTCATCCGGGCTCCCGAACGTCAGGCGGTAATTGCTGGTAGGAGCCTAAGGTGAATTATGATGCCGGGTGTCCGTTTTGGGGATTCCGGGGCTGTTGGTGTGGTTGGGTCGATCTGGTGCGGGTCAGCTGGCCTCGGCATCGTCCTCGGGCGGGGTGTCGCCGCCGGGCGGTGCGGTCGTCGGGGCCGGCGCTGAGGTCGGCGGTGTCGCGGGCTCCGTGGCGGGGGTGCTGGTGACGGGACCGGGAGCGGGAGTGTCGGTGCTCGGCGCCGGGTCGGGTGACTCGGGCTCGCTCGACTCGCTGGGCGTCCCGGTGCTGGGTGAGGCCGAGGGCGAATCGGTCGCCTTGCCCGTCGAGCCCGCCGGCCGGTACGGCGGCACCCGTGCCGGCCTGCTCTCCGTCGCGTCCGACGGCTCCTCGGCCTCGACGACCGAACCGGTGGCCGGGACGCTGCTCGGCACCTGCACCGCCGGGGTGTTGGCGTGGCGGGCTGCGCCGAGCGCCGCGCCGAGCGCGACGAGACCCACCACCACCGCGGTGAGCGCGCCGACAAGCGTGCCGCGCCCGCGGCGCGAACGCGAGCCGGCCGGTACGGCCTGCGCCACCGTGTTCGCCGTGCGGGTGTCCGGTCCGGGACCGCGTACCGCCGCCGGCACCATAGCGGTGGGCAGGGAGCTGTCGGAGACCGCGCTGCGGGCCGCCTCCGCCATCGCCGCGCCGCTGCTGAAGCGGTCCGCGGGATCCTTGGCGAGGGCACGTTCGACCAGGGCCCGCACCGCTTCCGGAATGTCGTGGGGCAGCTCCGGCGGCGGGTCGTCGAGGTGCCGTACGGCGACCTGGAGCGGGTTGTCGCCGGTGAACGGCGGGCTGCCGATGAGGCAGCAGTAGGCGACCGCGCCGAGCGCGTACAGGTCGGTCGCTCCGGAGACGGGTCGTCCCGCAGCCTGCTCGGGGGCCATGTAGAGGGCGGTGCCCGGCACCGCGTTCGTGCTGGTGATGCTGGTCACATTGACCGATCGGGCGACGCCGAAGTCGACGAGTACGACCGTCCCGTCCTCCTGGACCAGCAGGTTGCTCGGCTTGACGTCACGGTGCACGATGCCGCGCTGGTGTGCGGCGTGCAGTGCCTGTGCCGCCTGGGCCACCACGGACATGGTCTCGGCGACGTCCAGACGACCCTCGGCCTCGATCCGCTTCGACAACGGTTGGCCGGTGACGAACTCCATCACCAGGTAGTCGGCCCGCCCGCCGCCGGCCAGGTCGTCCTCGCCGCAGTCGAAGACCTGCACGATGCCCGGGTGACGCAGCGCCGCCATCATCCGGGCCTCGGCGCGGAAACGGGCGATGAAATCGGGGTCGGACACCAGCGCGGGCAGCAGCACCTTGATCGCGACCTGCCGGCCGAGGATCAGGTCGGTGCCTCGCCAGACATCGCCCATGCCGCCGGTGGCGACGCGTTCGTCCAAGCGGTATCGACCGCTGAGTACGACCTCCGAAGACAACACGGCACCACCGTACCCATGATGAGCCTGATCGGCGCGCCGGCGGCCCGGCTGCGGGAGGCCTCCCGACGGGCCGCGATGAGCGTACGGCACCCGATGGTGACCACCGGTGACGAGGTGATTGCACGGCGCATTTCGGGTCGGCTCGGGTTCCGCGACCGGTGGTTGTGGTCGGCGGTGCTGTCGGGAACAATCCGCTTCCGGGCCACAACGGCCCGGAAGCGAGCAGGTCGACGGGGGCGGGGTGCGGGGAACGGTGCCAGCCCGGACAATCGACCCGTGCCCGCTGCGCCTGTGGTTCGGGCGACCCATGGAAGGACCGGTAGAACGGAAGCGGCAAGGCCATGTCCGGTGAACTGAGTCAGGCCGTCGAGGCGGCTCAGGCCGGCGACGAGGAGGCGTTCCGTTTCCTCTACCGCAGCCTCCAGCCCGGGCTGCTGCGCTACCTGACCGCCCTGGTCGGCGCCGACGCCGCCGAGGACGTCGCCTCGGAGACCTGGTTGCAGGTGGCGCGCGACCTGCCGAACTTCAGCGGTGGGGAGTTTCGTGCCTGGGCCGTCACCATCGCCCGGAACCGGGCCATGGATCACCTGCGGCGGCAACGCCGTCGCCCCGCGTTGCCCGTGCCGGTGCAGGAACTCAGCGAACTGGCCGGGGACGCCGACACGGCCGAGCGGGCCGGGGAGAGCATCGGCACCGAGGCCGCCCTCGCCATGATCGCCAGCCTTCCGCCCCGGGAGGCGGAGGCGGTGCTGCTGCGTGCCGTCGTCGGGCTCGACGCCGAGACCGCCGGGCGGGTCCTCGGCCGCCGGGCCGGGGCGGTGCGTACCGCCGCGCACCGCGGCCTGCGTCGGCTGGCGCTGATGCTGGGTCAGCCGACCGAGGAGTGCGACGAGCCCGCCGCGACACGGGCCACGCCGCCACTTCCGCGTACCGCTTCACAGACGCCGCATGCCGAGCCGGTGGACGGCTGACGTGAGGGGACTACGCATGTACCTGCGGCGGTTGGACGGCACCGGAGTGCCGACCGACCACGACCACCTGCTCGACGCCGCGCGTGAACCACGCCCCACGGCTGGGCCGTCCGACTCGCCGGATCCGGTCGCCGGGCTGCTGCGGGCCGCCGCCGCCCCGCCCCGCCCGGCGGAACTCGTCGGCGAGGAGAAGGCGCTCGCCGCCTTCCGGGCCGCCCGGCAGGCCGGCCTGACCGCTCCACCGTCCCGCCCCACGCGCCGGCGGCGGTTCACCGCCGGCGTCGTGGTCTGGATCGCCGGGGTGGCCGCCACCGCCACCGCCGGTGCCGCCCTGGCGGCGGTACGGCTCGACTGGCCGCACGAGCGGTCGGCGCCGCCGTCGACCCCGATCACCCGTCCCGTCGCGCCGTCGCCGAGCGCAGCGGGCGGGCAACCCGATCGGGGTGGCGGCACCCCGTCCCAGGGCGTGCCCGGCGCCGCCCCCACCGCCTCCCCGGGAGTCACCCCCGGCGTCAGCGCCGAGCCGACCGAGGGCGCGCCGGACCCGACGACGTCGGCCTCGCCCACACCCGAACCGCCTCAGCAGCGTGAGCCGGCGGTGGACCGTACGGTGCAGGCCGGCCCGGGCAACTCCGACAACACCGCCGACCGGCCAGGGCTCTGCAAGGCATACCTGTCGAAGCCGGAGCGCCAGCGGGAGAAGGCGCTGAGGACCCCCGCGTTCAGCGAGTTGGTGGTCGCGGCCGGCGGTGCCGACAACGTACTGGCGTACTGCCAGGCGGTGCTGGCCGAGACCGACCCGGAGTGGCTGGCCAGACACGGTCCCGCCGCCGGGTCCACCGACGCGGCGGGACTCCTCCCGGCTGCCCTGCGGAGGATTTCCCCTTGACGTTCGGTTGATGCCTGCTAGACAGAAGGTGGCGGTCCGCCGATGTCACAGGTACGGGTTACCGTGACTGACAGGGCTGAGCCGGCAGCGCCGAAGGGAGCCGTCGCATGGTGCCAAGGGGAGCCGTCGCATGGTGATGTCACCGGAGCTGGACCGGGTCCAGGAGCTGCGTGATCGCGCTGCGGCCGCCCGGCATCTCGCCCGGATCTGCTTCAAGACCGGCCCACCGACCTACACCGGCGTCGAGCTCGAATGGACTGTCCACGATGCCGTCGACCCGACCCGTCCCGTCGACGCCGAGCGGCTGCGCGCGGCGCTCGGGCCCTACAGCCCCACCACGTTGGATCCGACCAGCCCCGCGCTGCGACTGTTGCACGGCGGCGCGGTGACCGTCGAGCCGGGTGGCCAGGTGGAGATCTCCACCCCACCGCGCGCCTCCGTGGCGGCCCTGATCGAGGCCACCCAGTCCGACATCGACCAGGTCGCCCGCCTGCTGGGCGCCGCCGGTCTGCGGCTGGGCGGCACCGGAATCGATCCCCACCGTCCGCCCGGAGCGTTGCTCGACACTCCTCGCTACCGCGCCATGCGTCTGGCCTTCGACAGACGTGGCCCGGCCGGGCGCACGATGATGTACGGCACCGCGGGCCTACAGGTCTGCCTGGATGCGGGCGAACCGGGTCAGGTGGCGGCCCGCTGGGCGGTGGTGCACATGATCGGGCCACCACTGCTGGCCGCCTTCGCCACCTCAGGCAGACACGCCGGCCGGGACACCGGCTGGGCCTCGGCCCGCATGGGCGCGTGGCTGCGCATCGACCCGGCTCGTACCGCCGCGGTCTGGGACCCCGGCCGACCCGACCAGGATCCGGTCGCCGCCTGGACCGCGTATGTGCTCGCCGCGCCGTTGCTCTGCGTCCGCGAACCCGACGGCGACTGGACCGCGCCACCGGGCGTCACCTTCGCCGACTGGCTCGACGGGGCGCTGCCCCGCCCACCCACCGTCGACGACCTCGACTATCACGCGAGCACGCTCTTTCCGCCGGTGCGCCCGCGTGGCTACCTCGAACTGCGCTACCTGGACGCCCAGCCGGGCCGGGACTGGACACTCCCGCTCGCGGTGCTCGCTGCCCTGCTCGCCGACGCCGAGACGATCGACTCGGCCGTCGCGGTGGCGGCGCCGGTGGCCGACAGGTGGCAGAGCGCGGCCCGGCACGGCCTGGGCGACCCGGCCCTGGCCTCGGCCGCCGCCGCCCTGTTCGACCTGGCCCGGGCGGCACTGCCGCGGCTCGACCTGCCGGCGGAACTGCACGACGACATCGACCGAGGGCTGCGCCGACGGCGGGCCGCGGCACGAAGGAGGCAAGGGTGACCCACACCGTGACCGAAGGGGCGGACGCCGAGGCACTGCGCAGCCGGATCGCCGCGGAACTGGAACGCACCCGGGCCCGGACCGCCCTGCTGACCGAGGTGGTGGACGACGCCGACCTGATGCGCCAACACTCGCCGCTGATGTCCCCGCTGGTGTGGGACCTGGCCCACGTGGGCAACCAGGAGGAGCTCTGGCTGGTGCGCGACGTCGGCGGCCGGGAGCCGGTGCGGTGCGACATCGACGACCTGTACGACGCCTTCAAGCAGCCCCGCCGGGACCGCCCCTCGTTGCCGCTGCTGCCGCCGACCGAGGCACGGGCGTACGTGGCCACCGTCCGGGACAAGGTCTTCGACCTGCTCGACCGGGTCGCCTTCGACAGCCGTCCACTTGTCGCCGACGGTTTCGCCTTCGGCATGATCGTGCAGCACGAGCAGCAGCACGACGAGACCATGCTCGCCACCCACCAGTTGCGGTCCGGGCCGGCGGTGCTGCAGGCGCCGCCGCCACCCGAACCGACCGTACGGCCCGCCGCGGAGGTGCTGGTGCCGGCCGGCCCGTTCGTGATGGGCACCGACGCCGACCCGTGGGCACTGGACAACGAGCGTCCCGGCCACCGGGTGGAGCTGCCTGCGTACCTCATCGACGCCACGCCGGTGACGAACGGGGCGTACGCCGAGTTCATCGCCGACGGCGGGTACGACGATCCGCGCTGGTGGAGCGAGCGGGGCTGGCAGCACCGTCAGGAGGCCGGGCTGAGCGCGCCGCTGCACTGGCGGCGTGACGGCGACGGGTGGGCGTACCGGCGCTTCGGCCGGTGGGCCCCGGTCCGCGCCGACGAGCCGGTGGTGCACGTCTGCTACCACGAGGCGCAGGCGTACGCCAGCTGGGCGGGCAAGCGACTGCCCACCGAGGCGGAGTGGGAGAAGGCGGCCCGCTGGGATCCGGCCACCGGCCGCTCCCGGCGCTACCCGTGGGGTGACGACGACCCGACCTCGGCGCACGCCAACCTGGGGCAGCGGCACCTGTGGCCGGCGCCCGTCGGCGCCTATCCGGCCGGTGCCTCGCCGCTGGGCGTGCACCAGCTCATCGGCGACGTGTGGGAGTGGACCTCCAGCACCTTCCGGGGCTACCCGGGTTTCGTCGCCTTCCCGTACCGCGAATATTCGGAGGTCTTCTTCGGCGACGACCACCAGGTGCTGCGGGGTGGTTCCTTCGGCACCGACCGGGCGGCCTGCCGGGGCACGTTCCGCAACTGGGACTACCCCATCCGGCGGCAGATCTTCAGCGGCTTCCGCTGCGCCCGCGACGCCGACGCCGAGCAGGCCCGCCGGTGACGGTGGGCTGATGTGCCGCCACCTGGTCTACCTGGGACCACCGGTGACCCTGCGCGAGGTGCTCCTCGATCCGCCGTACTCGCTGCTGCGTCAGTCCTGGGCCCCCCGCGACATGCGCGGCGGGGGGACGATCAACGCCGACGGGTTCGGTGTCGGCTGGTATCCGGGCGACGGCCCGCCGGTGCGGTACCGGCGGGCGCAGCCGATCTGGAGCGATCCGACAATCGCCGACCTCGCGGCGGTCACCTCGACCACGGCGGTGCTGGCCGCGGTGCGTTCCGCCACGGTCGGCATGGCGGTCGTCGACGGCGCCGCCGCCCCGTTCACCGAGGGCCGGTGGCTGTTCAGCCACAACGGCGTGGTGCGTGGCTGGCCGGACTCGATGGTGCCGCTCGCCGCCGAACTACCCGTACGCGACCTGCTCACGCTCGACGCGACGACCGACTCGGCGCTGCTGTGGGCGTTGGTGCGGCACCGGCTGCGCGCGGGCGTCGCACCGCAGCAGGCGGTCGCCGAGACGGTCACCCGGGTCGCCGCGGCCGCCCCCGGTTCCCGGCTCAACCTGCTGCTCACCGACGGGCACACGGCGGTCGCCACGACCGTCGGGCACGCGTTGTCCCTGCGGGCCACACCCGCATCGGTGCTGCTCGCCTCCGAGCCGCACGACGACGACCCGGGTTGGCGAGAGGTGCCGGACGGCCACCTCGTGCAGGCCACCGCGACCGTGGTGCGCCAGTGGGCGCTCACCGGGCCGTGAACCACCCGGACGAACCGACAAGCATCACCGAAAGGAAGCAGATGAGCGCCGAACCGCTGGAGATACACCTGGACGACCGGGACGTGGCCGAGAGCCTGCGTCGGGACGTACGCGTGGGGCTGAGCGCCGAGGCGAAGTGGCTGCCCCCGAAGTGGTTCTACGACACCCGGGGCAGTGAACTGTTCGACGAGATCACCCGGCTGCCGGAGTACTACCCGACCCGGGCCGAGCGGGCCGTGCTGGCCGAACACGCGGCCGAGATCGCCGAGTCGACAGGTGCGAAGACGCTTATCGAGCTCGGGTCCGGGTCGTCGGAGAAGACCCGGCTGCTCCTGGACGCCTTCACCCGCCGGGGCGGCCTGGGCACGTTCGTCCCGCTGGACGTGTCGGTAAGCGCGCTGCGGGGCTCCACCGCCGCTCTCGCGGCCGACTATGCCGGGCTGCGGGTACGCGGCATCGTCGGTGATTTCACCCGCGACCTGCATCGGCTGCCGGCCGGTGGGCGACGGCTGGTGATCTTCCTCGGCGGCACCATCGGCAACCTGTTGCCGGCCGAGCGGGCCGAGTTCCTGACCCGGATGCGGGCCGCCCTGGAGGTGGGGGACTGGTTCCTGGTCGGCACCGACCTGGTCAAGGACCCGTCGGTGATCGTGCCCGCCTACGACGACGCGGCGGGGGTGACCGCCGAGTTCAACCGCAACGTGCTGCGGGTGCTGAACCGGGAACTCGGTGCCGACTTCGATCCGGAGGCCTTCGACCATGTCGCGCTCTGGGATCCGGAGCAGGAGTGGATCGAGATGCGACTGCGGGCGCAACGACCGATGCGGGTCCAGGTGCTGGACATGGCTGTCGATTTCGCCGTCGGCGAGCAGATGCGGACCGAGGTGTCGGCGAAGTTCCGCCCCGAGGGGATCGCCGCCGAACTGGCTGCGGCCGGGTTGCCCGCGTACCGGTTCTGGACCGACCCGGACGGCCTGTTCGGGGTGACCCTGGCCCGCGCCGACTGACCCCTGCCGGGGGGTGCGCGACGCGTCCGCCGGGCCTCGACGCCAGCCACCCCACCCGGCCGTCCGACCCTCGGGTGGTCGGCTAGGCTGGGCGCAGCGAAGGGGAGTAGCCCGCAACATCGTGGTCGACATACTGGTGCGTTCCGCATCCGGCCACGGGGCCTCGCGCAGCGAGGCGGGCGAGACCTTCGACCAGGCTGTACACAGCCGGGTCGAGGGCATCCCCGTACCTCCTCCCGGCATGATCCGGAAGGATGTCATGGAGGGGTTCCTCGTCGCGCTGGCCGTCAGCTTCGGCGTGATCTTCGTTGCGGAGCTGGGAGACAAGTCCCAGCTCATGGCGCTGGCTTTCGCCACCAGATATCGCACCATGCCGATTCTGATCGGCATCACCGTCGCCACCGCCGTGGTGCACCTGGCCTCGGTGGCCATCGGGTACGGCCTCGGCTCGGCCCTGCCGACCGGCTGGATCTCACTGCTGGCGGGTGTGGCCTTCATCGGCTTCGGGCTGTGGACCCTGCGCGGTGACAGCCTCACCGAGGAGGACAAGCGCAAGGCCGCCCGGGGCGGAAAGTCCGCGGTGCTCACCGTCGGTGTCGCGTTCTTCCTCGCCGAACTCGGCGACAAGACGATGCTCGCCACGATCACCCTGGCCACCCAGTACGGGTGGTTCGGCACCTGGGTCGGTTCGACGATCGGCATGGTGGCCGCCGACGCGCTCGCCATCATCGTCGGCCGGCTGCTCGGCCGGAAGCTGCCGGAACGGACCATCAAGTACGGTGCCGCCGCGCTGTTCGCGATCAGCGGCATCTGGTTGATCATCGACGCGCTCACCGAACTGCTCTGAACGGCCGCCCCGGCACCGACTACCCGGGTGCCGGCCGGGTAAGGCGCCGGGGTGAACGTCGAGGAGGTTGTCGACCGCGGTCACCAGCTCGTGGTGACCGCGGTCGAGCTGGTCGGTGTCGTGGTGATCGTCGCGGGGGTGGGCTGGGCGGCGCTGCGGTTCGTGGTCGACGGGCTGCGGTGCCGCGACGCCGTGGTGTTCACCCGGATCCGGCTGACCCTGGGCCGCTTCCTCGTTCTGGGCCTGGAGTTCCAGTTGGCCGCGGACATCCTGCGTACCGCGTTGTCGCCGACGTTCGCCCAGATCGGTCAGCTCGCCGCGGTCGCGGCCATCCGGACCGGCCTGAACCGTGTCCTGCGCAAGGAGATCGAGCAGGAGCAACGGCAGGTGGAGAAGCCCCGGGAAGCGACACGATGATCGGGGCCCTGGCCGCGGTGGTCGGCGCGCTCGGCGTGCTCAGCGCCGGTGTGGCGCTGCTCGCCACCCGGTCGGTGCCGACGGCTGTCGAGGTGCTGCTGGACATGCTTGTCGCCGCCGGGCTGGTGCGGCTGGCCGGTGGGACGTCCTGGTCGGGTCTGGCGGCGGTGGTCGTGCTCGTGGCGGTGCGTCGGATGCTGCGGGCCGGGCTGCTCGCCGACGACCGCTGGCGGGCCTCGGCACGCCGACGCCCGGCCGGGCAGGCCGACCGGGCGTCGAGCCGGTGAGACGTCAGGCGTCGGGTCGTTGGTAGACGTCCGGCACGCCGTCCTGGTCGAGGTCGACCTGCTCCTTCATGGCGATCAACCGGTAGGCCCGGTTGCGGCGGACCAGGACCACTGTGGCCAGCAGCGCCGAGATCAGCGATCCGGCCAGCACCGCGGCCTTGACGTTGGCGCCCGCCATGCTCTCGGCACCGAACGCCAGTTCGCCGATGAGCAGCGAGACGGTGAACCCGATGCCCGCCAGCAGCGACACACCGAGCAGGTCCGACCAGGTGATGTCCTCGTCGAGTCGGGCCCGGGTGAACCGGGCCAGCAGGAACGTGGAGCCGAGGATGCCGACGGTCTTACCGACCACGAGACCGAGCACGATGCCGATCACGATCGGATCGCTTGCCACCGCACCCAGGTCGGCGCCGCGCAGCGAGACCCCGGCGGCGAAGAACGCGAACACCGGTACGGCGAAGCCGGCCGAGATCGGCCGCCACTTGTGCTCCAGGTGTTCGGCCAGACCCGGCGCGGGACGTCCGTCGCGGCCCTTGCCGGCGAGCACCGGCACGGTGAAACCGAGCAGCACGCCGGCCACCGTGGCGTGCACCCCGGAGGAGTGCACCAGGGTCCAGGCGATCACCGCCAACGGGATGAGTGCCCACCACCAGGTGCGCCGCCGCTGCACGAGCAGCGCGAACAACGCGATGGGCGCGATGGCGCCGAGCAGCGGGAGCACGTTGAAGTCGTCGGTGTAGAAGATCGCGATGATGGTGATCGCGAGCAGGTCGTCGACCACTGCCAGGGTGAGCAGGAAGGCACGCAGCCCCTGCGGCAGGTACGCCCCGATCACCGCCAGCACGGCCAGCGCGAAGGCGATGTCCGTCGCCGTGGGGATCGCCCAGCCGCGTAGCCCCTCGCCGCCGGCGGTGATGTTGACGGCGACGTAGATGAGTGCGGGCAGCGCCATGCCGCCGACCGCCGCCACGACCGGCAGCGCGGCCCGGCGTGGGTCGCGTAGCTCGCCGGCGACGAACTCGCGTTTGAGTTCGAGGCCGACCACGAAGAAGAAGATCGCCAGCAGCCCGTCGGCGGCCCAGGCGGCGAGGTCGAGGTCCAGGTGCAGCGCCGAGCCGCCGGGCCACGGCACCCATCGCCCCAGCTCGCTGTAGGAGTCCCCCCACGGGGAGTTGGCCCAGATCAGCGCGATTACCGCACCGACCAGCAGGAGGGCGCCACCGACGGTCTCCGTGCGCAGCACGTCGGCCAGGAAGCGGGCCTCCGGCCAGGAGGTACGGGAGAAGAGGCGGCGCACGCCGCGGTGTTGCGGGCGTGGGTCGTGGTCGGTCATGCGCAGATTCCACCTGTCGATCGGGGAGTACGGATCTCGTCGCCGACCAGACTTCCCGGCACACCGGCCACGACCTTATCCCCTGGCGGAGGCGGGCGCGAGAGCGGCGATCGGGCGACCCCCATCCGGCCACCGGCTCGTCGATGTCTCCCTGCGTCAAACCGCATCTTTTCCGCGGCGAGGGCGATTCCGACGGACGCTCGGTCCGGTTGGGCATGGGGGAGCGGAGTCGCCGCCAGGAAAACGCCTAACTCCGGACACAGGCCACATAAGCCGCTTTAATGGTTTCACGAGATTCAGTCGACCTTGGGGGTTTTCGTGAAGTTCTTTGGCGTTACCGGGCCGATCCGGAGGCGTGCCTGATGGACCTGTTGCGCCAGCTGCGCCTCGTGCGGCAGCACTGGTGGATCGTCCTGGTCACCGTCATGGTGGCGCTCGGCGTGACCGCCTTGATCACGGTCCGGGCGCAGCCCCGCTACGTCGCCTCGGTCACCTTCTTCGTCACCACCCCGAGCCAGGGCGTCACCGACGCCTACCAGGGCGGCCTGTTTCTCCAGCAGCGGGTCAAGTCGTACGCCGAACTGCTGACAAGTGACCGCCTGGCGCAGAGTGCCGCCGCCGATCGGCAGGTCGGGCTGACCGCCGAGGAGATCCAGCGCAGGGTGAGCACCTCCACCGAGAACGGCACAGTCCTGCTGCGGGCCTCGGTGACCGACACCGACCAGGCGCGGGCGCTGCGAGTCACCGAGGCGCTGTCGGCGAACTTCGTGGAACTCGTCCAGAAGGTCGAGACCAAGCCGGACGGCTCTGCCGGCCCGATCAAGATCGAGGTGGTGAGCGGCCCGCGCGTCACGCCCAGCCCGGTCTCCCCGCAGCCGGTCCGCAACACCGTCATCGGCGCCCTGCTCGGCCTGCTGGCCGGTGTCGGCCTGGCGGTGCTGCGCGGGATGGCCGACGTCCGGTTGCGCGACGCCGCCGCGTTGCGGCGGGTCACCGGCAGCCCGTTGCTCGGTGAGATCCCGCTGGACGGCAGCGCCCGGGTGGCCCCGCTGATCGTCGGGGACGCCGCGACCTCGGCCCGGGCCGAGGCGATCCGCAAGCTGCGGACCAACCTGCGCTTCGTCGACGTGCACGAACCGGCCCGGGTCATCGCCGTCACCAGCGCGCTGCAGGGCGAGGGCAAGACCACCCTGTCGTGCAACCTGGCGATCGCCCTGGCCGAGGCGGGCTGGCGGGTGCTGCTTGTCGACGCCGAC
The DNA here is from genome assembly GCF_002879555.1 of Verrucosispora sp. ts21. Classification (NCBI taxonomy): domain Bacteria; kingdom Bacillati; phylum Actinomycetota; class Actinomycetes; order Micromonosporales; family Micromonosporaceae; genus Micromonospora; species Verrucosispora sp. ts21. The sequence continues at coordinate 86,871 of NZ_PNOZ01000005.1, forward strand.
CTGCGTCGGCCCAAGGTCGGCCACTATCTGGGCGTCGACTCCGGGGTCGGACTGACCGACGTGCTGGTCGGCGACGTGCACGTCGGCGACGTGGTGCAGCGGTGGGGCGACAAGTCCCTGCTCGTACTGCCCAGCGGCTCGGCACCGCCCAACCCGAGCGAACTGCTCGGCTCCAAGGCCATGTCGGATCTGCTGCTGGCACTGCGCGAGTCGGCCGACATCGTGATCATCGACACCGCCCCGCTGCTCGCCGTCACCGACGGCGTGGTGGTGGCCGTGCAGGCCGACGGCGCGCTGCTGGTCAGCCAGCAGGGACGCACCTCGCGGGCACAGGTGGCCGCCGCCGCCCGGGCCCTGCACTCGGTCTCCGTACGGCTGCTCGGCTGCGTGCTCAACATGGCGCGGGTGCCCAAGACCGACGCCTACCAGTACGAGGCCTACCGAGTGGTGACGGACGCCGCGTCGACGTCGGCAGCGCGGTCCTCGGCCGGCCGGCACGCCGAGCGTCGAGGCGCTGCCGAGCCGGTCGACCACACCCAGGAACTCACCCGGCTGTCCCGATGAGCACCGCCAGTGGTCGCAGCGACCGTTCGATCTCCTCCGCGCAGCGCCGGAACTGCTCAGGCGTGCCGGCGACGGGGTCGGGCAGGTCGTCGGCGTCGCCGGGAGCGGGTTGCAGCCGCGCCCGAGCCAGCGTGGCGGCGGTGACCGCGGCGGCCAGCGGACCGTCCTGCTCGGTCAGCGGCGGCTCGACGGCCGCGGCCAGGCGGCCGAACTGGCGCAGGGTGAACGTCCGATGCAGCGCGGCCGGCGCCATCGCGGTACAGACCGAACGCTGGCGGCGGGTCGCCGTGAGCACCAGTACCGCGTCGGTGAGGTGCTCCGCTGCCAGCCGTCGGGTGCGAAAGGTCTCCGGATCCGCACCGGCCTCGGCGACGACGGCCGCCGCGTACGGGTGCATGGCGCGTCCTGCCACCGCGTCCGTGCCGGCGCTGGCCACGGTCACCGGCAGCCCGGCGAGCATGCGGCGCGCGGTGTACTCGGCCATCGGTGACCGGCACAGGTTGGCGTGGCAGACGAACAGAACTGCGTTGACCATCGGGAACCCTCTCGACGAGGCGGCCGCACACGCTGGCGCCGCAACGAAGGACGGCCGCCACCGGCACCCGTCCCGGGAGGGGTTGCCGGCATCGTACGCAGCGGGACAGCCCCTCGTCGCGGACGCCGCGCCGGGTCGGGCGGGAGCGGGGGTGTCCCGGTGCGCATCGGCATCCTGACCTACCACTTTCCGCCCGAGCCCGCGTTCATCCCGGGCAGCCTGGCCGAGGAACTGGCCGCGCGCGGCCACGAGGTGCGGGTGCTGACCGGGTTTCCCGACTATCCCGGCGGTCACGTCTACCCGGGCTGGCGGCAGCGCTGGCGGCACGAGACCCGCAGCCGCGGACTGACCGTGCGCCGGGTGCCCCGCTACAGCACGGGTGACGGGGGTGTCCGGCCCCGGATGGCGTCCTGGCTCTCCTTCGCCGCCAGTGCCGGGTTGGTCGGTCGACGCTACCTCGCCGACGTCGACGTCCTCTACGTCCATCAGCCGCCGGCGACCGCGTTCGCCTCGGCGACGCTGCTGCGGCTGCTCGGCCGCAAACCGGTCGTGCTGCACGTGCCGGACGTGTGGGCGGAGCAGGCGCCGGACGACACCGACGACGGCCGCTGGGCGGCACGGGTACGCGCCGCCATGACCCGGACCTACCGGGCCGCCAGCGCGATCGCGGTGAGCACGCCGTCGTTGCGTGACGCGGTGGTCGCGGTCGGCGCCGATGCGGACCGGGTCCAGGTGGTGCTCAACTGGACCGACGAGCGGATCTTCCGGCCCGCGCCGGCCGGCTCGGCCGCCCGGGGACTGGTCCGCCGCGACGAGCGGTGCGTGGTGATGCACGCCGGCACCATCGGCGCGCGGCAGGGGCTGGAGACGGCGGTACGGGCGGCGGCAGCGCTGGAGAACACCATCGATCTGGTCCTGGTGGGCTCGGGTGCGCACGAGCGGCGGGTGCGGGGGCTCGCCGCCGAGCTGCGGGCCGACAACATCCGCTTCGTCGACCGGCGTTCGCCGCTGGACATGCCGGAGTTGTACGCGGCCGCCGACTACCAGCTGGTCATGCTGCGGGATCTGCCGGCGCTGCGCAGCACCGTACCGGACAAGCTCCCGGCGGCCCTGTCCTGCGCGGCACCCGTGGTGGCCTCGGCCGGCGGCGACACCGCCGCGCTCGTGGAACGGGCCCGGGCGGGACTGTCCTGCCCGCCGGAGGACTGGGCCAGCCTGGCGGACCGGTTCTGGCTCGCCGCGCAGATACCCCCGCCCGCACGAGCCGAGATGGGCCGTCGCGGCCGGGAGGCGTACCTGCGGGACATGTCGCTGCCGGGGGGCGTGGATCGGATCGAACGACTCCTGCGGGAGGCCGCGGTGGGCGATTCGAGGGGTGGAGCGGATACGTCGAAGGCCACCCTCATTCCGGCCGAATGAGGCAATAACAGCCACAAAACGGTCACCAACTGTTAGAACTATGGTGCCTTCTGTCCATATCGCCAGAAGTGAGGTAAGTGTGACGGACAGTGAAAGTCCGCGTCGGCGGCGGGGTCGATCCCGCCGACGGCGGCGTGCCCGACTGCGTCGCGTCCTGCTCACCTCGCTGGTGGTCACCTCGTTGGTGCTCACGATCGGCGGTTGGGTGGGATTCCGGGGCTGGCAGGCCCGGGCCCACCTGGTCAACGCCGCCGGTCTGGCCAGCGAGCTCAGTGGCCATCTGGTCGGCGGGGACACCGCCCGGGCGCAGCGCACCCTCGCCGCACTTCAGGAGCAGTCGGGTGCGGCCCGCCGGGCGACCGGCGACCCCGGCTGGTGGCTGGGCCGGCAGGTGCCGTACGCCGGCGGCAACCTCACGGCCGTTCGGCAGATCTCCATCGCCATCGACGACCTGGCCCGGCAGGCATTTCCGGCGCTGCTGGAGGTCGACCTCAGTGGCCTGGTGCCCCGCGAGGGCCGATTGGACGTCTCCGACCTGCAGGCCGTCGCCACCCGGTTGACCGAGGTCGACGCCACGGTGCGACGCACCCGGTCGGACCTGCTCGCCATCGACGACGATCGGCTGATCGACCAGGTCCGCGAGGCGGTGGTCCGGTTGCGGGGCGAGATCGACCGGCTCGCCGACCTGACCTCCGCCGCGGACCGGGCCGGCCGGCTGCTGCCACCGTTGCTCGGCGCCGACGGCCCGCGCCGCTATCTGCTGGTGTCGCAGAACCTCGCCGAGTTGCGCGCGACCGGGGGCATGTTCGGCGCGTACGCCCTGATCGAGGCGAACAAGGGCCGGCTCAGGATGGGCTCTCAGGGCAGTTCGGCGGGCTTCGGGGCGTTCACCAAGCCGCTCAAGGTGCCGGCCGAGGTGAAGGCCCTCTGGGGCGACCTGCCCGGCATCTATCCCGCCGACGTCAACCTGACCCCGCATTTCCCGACCGCCGCCGCGCTCTACCGCGACATGTACCGGCGGAGCGCGCAGGACACGGTCGACGGGGTGCTCGCCGTGGATCCGGTGGCGCTGTCGTACCTGTTACGGGTGACCGGTCCGGTCCGGGTGCCGTCCGGGGTCGAGTTGACCGCCGACAACGTGGTGAAGACGCTGCTCAGCGATACCTACCAGCGGATGGAGCCGGCCGAGCAGGACGCCTTCTTCGCCGCCGCCGCCGGCTCGGTGTTCGACGCCCTCTTCGAGCGGAAGATTCCCCCAAGTGGGTTGCTATCCGCATTTGACCGTTCTGTCACTGAACGCCGGATATTGTTCTGGAGTGCCCGTCCGGAGGAACAGCGGACGTTCGGTGACAGCCGGATGGCCGGGACGCTTCCGGAACAGGACGCGGTGCCGACAGTCGGCGTCTTCCTCAACGACGGCAGCGGCGCCAAGCTCGGCTACTACCTCCGGCAGAGCGCCGACCTGGCGGTCGGTGAATGTCAGGGGGACGGACGCCGCGAACTGCGCCTGCGGGTGACGATGCGCTCCACCGCACCGTCCTCCGGGCTCAGCGAATCGGTCCTCGGTCTGGCCAGGTCGGGCGACCCGTACACCGTCCGCACCCTGGTCTCGGTGTACGCGCCGGCCGGCGGGGCGGTGCTCGACATCCGCCTCGACGGGGACGAGACCGTGACGGCCACCGGCACCGAACGGCGCCGGCAGGTGGCCACCGTGAACGTCGAGATCGGCCCGGGCGGGAGCAAGACCCTGGAGGTCTCCCTGCTCACCGGCAAGACGGACACGGGAGATGCCGAGCTGTGGCTGACCCCGACCACCGCCCCATGGACCACCCAAGTTGTTACCGCACCTAGCTGTTCACAGTAGGAGGGAACGAGAAATGCGGCTATCCCGCATCATCATGGCGCTCACGGTCGGTCTGGCCGTAGTGGCCGTGCCGGCCGTGGCGGGGGCGGCGCAGCCGCAGCCGTCGCCATCGCCCACCGTCACCGATCCGCCTCAACCACCGCCGTACCCGCCGAACCTGGTGACGACGCTTACGGTGAACCGGCCCACCATCTTCCTCGGCGAGACGGTGGTCATCACCGGCCGCAACTTCGGGCCGAACGAGACAGTCGACATCGTGGTCACGGCCCAGCCGCTCGCCGCGCCCGCGGCCGGCACCGCCCGCCGCAGCGACGGCAGCACCGTCGCCATGGCACCGGTGGCCTTCCAGGCGGCCGCCGCGGTCGACCGTTTCACCGCCCGGACGAACGCCGCCGGCGTCTTCACCCGGCGGTACACGCCGCGGGTGACCGGCCTGCTCACCATCACCGCCACTGGGCGCGAGTCGGACCGTACCGCCTCGACCGAGCTGCGGGTGCTGCACAAGAAGAAGCCGCACCTGCCGGTCACCGGCAGCAGCCTGGGCACCCCGATGAAGGTCGGTGGTGGCCTGGTCGCGGTGGGCGGTGTGATGCTGCTCGGCACGATGCTCTGGCGGCGGCGTAACCGCTTCGGGACCGGTGGCGCACGCTGATCCCGTACTCCGGGCAGCGCCCGGAAGCACCGTAGCCGGTGCCCGTCGGACACCTCCGGCGGGCACCGGCCGTGTGGCGGTTCGCCATTCGACCTCGCTCGCCGGCCGGATCACCGACCGATCCGGCGGTGAGCGCTGGGGGTGACGCCGGTCCGGCCACGCCGAGGACGAGGCGGGTCGGCGTAGAGTCGGCTCGTGGAGCCTACCGAGTCGATGCCGGCGCAGACCCGACCGCCCGGGGTGGCGACCGTCGATCCCGGCAGCGTCCTGCTGCCCGGCCACGACGTGCCGCTGGGCCGCTACACCACGGTCCGGCGGTTGCTGCCCCAACGCACCCGGCGGATGGTCGGCGCCTGGTGCTTCGTCGACCATTTCGGCCCCGACGACGTGGCACAACGTCCCGGCATGGAGGTGCCGCCCCACCCGCACACCGGTCTGCAGACCGTGAGCTGGCTGCTCGACGGTGAGATCCTGCATCGGGACAGCCTCGGCAGCGTCCAGTCGATCCGTCCGGGGCAGCTCAACGTGATGACCTCCGGCCACGGCATCGCCCACTCCGAGCGGTCGCCGGTCGACCACCCGCCGCTGATGCACGGCGTGCAGCTGTGGGTGGCGCTGCCGGACCCGGTCCGGTCCGGCCCGGCCGACTTCGCCCACCACGCGCAGCTGCCCCGCTGGCGCGACGGGGCGTTGGACGTCACGCTGCTGGTCGGCGAGCTGGAGGGTGAGCGGTCACCCGCCCGGGTGCACACCCCGCTGGTCGGCGCGCAGCTGGAACTGACCGGCACCGGGCCGGTCGGCCTGCCGTTGCGGCCCGACTTCGAGTACGCCCTGCTGGCCGTCGACGGCGCGGCGGAGGTCGACGGCGTACCTGTCGCACCCGGGGCCCTGCTCTGGCTGGGCACGGGACGCGCCGAGTTCACCCTGCGCGGCGCGGCGGGCACCCGGCTGATGCTGCTCGGCGGCGCACCCTTCGAGGAGCCGCTGGTGATGTGGTGGAACTTCGTCGGTCGTAGCCACGAGGAGATCCACGCTGCCCGCGAGGACTGGATGGCCGGCCGCCGGTTCGGCACCGTCGCCGAGGACCCGGATCCCCCGTTGCCCGCGCCCGCCCTGCCGACCGTCCGTCTCAAGGCCCGCGACCGGGCCGGCGGCTGGCGGGACTGACCGGCCACCACCGCAGGCGTGAGCGGCCCGCGCGCGGGTAGTAGCCGGCATGGCAACGGCGACGTCCACCATCGAGGACAAGAAGCGTCTGGTACGCCGGCTGGCCGGCAGCGGTCGAGGCTTCGCCGAGCAGTACGGCTTCCGGGTGACGAACAATCCGGCCAGCCTGTTCCAACTGCTCTGCCTCGCGATCCTGCTGGCCCGCCGGGGCGACTACCGGCGGGCCCTGGACAGCGCGCACGCGCTGCCGGACGCCGGATGGGACAGCGCCGCCCGGTTGGCCCGCGCACTGCACGAAGACCTGGTCCGGGTGCTGCGCGAGCACGGTCAACGCGGTGACGTCGAAGCGCTGGCGGACCTGTTGGGTGACCTGGCCCGTACCGTGGTGCAGCGGTACCGGGGCGACCTGCGGCGGCTGCGCTCCGCCGCCGGGTACGACCCGGACCGCGAACGGGAGTTGCTCACCGCGCTCCCCGGAGTGGACGCCGCGGTCGTCGAGCTCTTCCTGCGCGAGGTACAGGCGCTGTGGGGCGAGGTGGCACCGGTGGCCGACCGGCGGGCGTTGGCCGCGGCCCGCCGGCTCAAGCTGGGCCGCTCCGCCGAGGACCTCGCCGTGCTGGCCGGCGGTGGCGAGTCGGAACGGCTGGCCTGGCTGGTCGGGGCGTTGGCCCGGATCGACCTGGAGCGCCGGTACGCGGAGCTGTCCGGGTGAGATATTCGTTCGGCGACCCCCTGTTGACCGTTCGGCTGATGCGTGTCGTATGATTCTCGCGGTAGCAGCAGTCACCCGGTTCGGGTGAGCTGTGGGCCGCCTGGTGGTCCCGACCGGTTCGGACGGGACACCACCAGGGCAGGTGGCTACTCAGGGGCGCGCCGGTCGCGGTTCGTGGCCGGGGCGCCCTCCTGACGCTCCGGCCGCCTCACCGCCCGTTCAGATGCTGCGCAGGTGTTGCGAGACCCGCTGATGACGCTTGTCCCGGCCGGCGGCGGCGCGCTGTGCGTCGTCCACCTCGGGAGCTGCCTCGATGCCCGCGGAGCGGGCCACCTCCGGGCCGTTGGCATAGTCCACCGGTGGCAACGCGCGCAGGGCACGCAGCACGTCCGGCGGGGCTCCCTCCCGCTCGGCCTCGCGTAGCACGTCGTCCTTGCCGGCGGGGTAGTCCAAACTGGACAGGTAGTGCAGTACGTCGGCGTAACTCGCCATGGTGTCGGCTCCTCCCGGCTTCGATCCGCCACGACCGGGCGCGGTTACCCGGCCGAGCCGGTGTCACGCGCCGCAAGCGGGAAAACCGGCCCCGTTTCCGGTCCCTCGCGGCGGGTAACCGCGCGACGAGGGGGGTACGCGATGAACTACGACACGTTCGTCGATCAGGTCGCCCAGCGCACCGGCACGTCCTCGCAGCGGGCGGTGGAGCTGATCCAGGCCACTCTGGCGACGCTCGCCGACCGGTTGACCGGTGGCGAGGTGCTGGATCTGGCCGTTCAACTGCCCGAGCCGCTGCGGCTGCCGCTGCGACCGACACCCGCCACCGAGGCGGCGGAGCGCTTCGGTGCCGGTGAGTTCGTCGCCCGGGTGGCGCTGCGCGCCCGGATCGACGAGTCGGCGGCCCGCGGCGTGATCAGCGCGGTGTTCACCACCATCCGTGAGGCGGTGACCGGCGGCGAGTTCGACGAGTTGGTCGTGCAACTGCCCCGCGACTACCGCGACATCGTCGAGCCCGCGATGGCCCCCGGCGCCACCCTGCGCCGCCGCTGACCGCCCACGGGCCGGGTCAGCCGATCGCGCCGGTGGCCCGTAGCTGCGCCACCCGGTCCGCCGGGTAGCCGATCTCGTCGAGCACCTCGTCGGTGTGTTCACCGGGCCACGGTGGTGGTCGGCGTACCACGGTGGGGCTGCCGGAGAACCGGGGGGCCGGTGCCGGCTGGCGCACCCCGTCGTGGACGACGAAGGTCCGCCGGGCGGCCAGATGCGGATGCTCGGGCGCCTCCTGCCAGTCGAGCACGGGCGCCAGGCAGGAGTCGGAGGCGGCGAGCAGGGCCGCCCACTCGTCCCGGGGTCGGGTGCGGAACAACCGTGCCCAGGCCGCCCGCAGGGCCGGCCAGTTCGCCGGGTCGCTGCGGTCGGGCGCCTCGTCCGGCGGCAGCGGGAAGCCGGTGCGGTGGACCAGTTCGTCGTAGAACTTCGGCTCCAACGCGCCGACGGCGATGTACCGGCCGTCGGCGCACTCGTAGCTGTCGTAGAACGGGGCGCCGCCGTCGAGCAGGTTCACCCCCCGAGGGTCCTGCCACATGCCCAGTCGGCGCAGCGCGTGGATCTGGGTGCTGAGCACCGCTACGCCGTCCACGATCGCCGCGTCGACCACCTGGCCGGCCGCGCCGCCGCGTACCGCGTACAGCGCGGCGACGACGCCCAGGGCCAGCATCATGCCGCCGCCGCCGAAGTCGCCGAGCAGGTTGAGCGGGGGCACCGGCGGCTCTCCGGCCCGGCCGACGCCGTGCAGGGCGCCGGTCAGGGCCAGGTAGGTGATGTCGTGTCCGGCGTACGGCGCGTACGGGCCGTCCTGCCCCCAGCCGGTCATCCGGCCGTACACCAGTCGTGGGTTGATCGCGTGGCAGTCGGCGGGGCCGAGGCCGAGCCGCTCGGTCACGCCCGGGCGGAAGCCTTCGATCAGGGCGTCGGCGTCGGTGATCAGGGCCAGCGCCACCTCGCGGCCGTCGGTGGACCGGAGGTCCACGGCGATCGAGCGACGCCCCCGGTTGAGCAGGTCCGGGTGCGGGGTGCCGAAGCTGCTCGGATCCACGTCGCCGACCCGGTCCACCCGGATCACGTCGGCGCCGAGGTCGGCGAGCATCATCGCGGCGAAGGGGCCGGGCCCGATGCCGGCCAGCTCGATCACGCGTACGCCGGTCAACGGCCCGGTCGGCAGCTCAGCGGTCATCTCGGTCACGATAAGGGCTCGCATCCACGCCGGTGGGACGCGACTCGCCCGCCCCGCCTGGCGGGCCGGTTCGGGCTGTCCTAACCTTGTCGGGACGAGGGGAGTACTTCCCACGAACCATACCGGTCAGTACGGCGTGCCCAGGGTGCGCCTCGGGTGGTTGCCCACGATTCCGTGGGTGAAGGAGACCTCGAACATGACACGGTGTTCGAGGAGGCCCCATGTCCGAAATGTCGTACGTAGCTGCGGGTTTGCAGTCCATTGGCACGCCCTCGCTCTGGGCGATCACCATTGCCGGAGTCATCGCGCTGCTGGTGCTCGACTTCGTGGTGACCCGACGCCCGCACGAGGTGTCGCTGAAGGAAGCACTCGGCTGGTCCGCCTTCTACATAGCCCTGCCGCTGGCTTTCGGCGCCTGGGTCTGGTCGCAGTACGGCAGACAGGAGGGCATCGACTACCTCGCCGGCTACCTGGTCGAGAAGTCGCTGTCGGTCGACAACCTCTTCGTCTTCATGCTGCTGCTGGCCGCCTTCGCGGTGCCGAGCGTGCTCGCCCAGCGGGTGCTGCTGTTCGGCATCGCCGGTGCGTTGGTGCTGCGCGGTATCTTCATCGCCCTCGGCGCGGCGGCGCTGCAGACGCTCGACTTCGCCTTCCTGATCTTCGCGCTGATCCTGCTGTTCACCGCGGCCAAACTGCTCCGGGACGCCTTCACCGGCCATGAGCAGAGCGTCGACATCGCCAGCATGCGCTCGGTGCGCCTGCTGCGCCGGTTCATGCCGGTGGTCAACGAGTACCACGGCACCAAGATGACCGTCCGTGTCGACGGTCGCCGGGCGTTGACGCCGCTGGCGTTGGTGGTGGTGGCGGTCCTCGCCACCGACGTGGTCTTCGCCGTCGACTCGGTGCCCGCCGTCTACGGCATCACCGAGGACCCGTACCTGGTCTTCGCCACCAACGCCTTCGCCCTGCTCGGCCTGCGGGCGCTGTACTTCGTGCTGCACGCGGCGCTGAGCCGGCTGGTGCACCTCAGCTACGGTCTGGCGATTATCCTGGCCTTCATCGGTGTCAAGCTCGGCCTGCACTGGGCGCACGGCATCTGGGAGAACGTCCCGATCATCCCCACCGAGATCTCCCTGATGGTCATCGTCGCCGTGCTGATCATCGTCACCATCACCAGCCTGCGGGCCACCCGCAACGTCGTACCCGGATCGAAGGAGGTCGTCACCGAACGCCGGTGACCAGACACGCCGGACCGGCCTGCGAAGCCGGCCCGGCGTCCTGTCGGACGTGGTAGGACTGAGCGGTGGGAATCATCACGCCGGGCTTCTCGGGTCGGCCGCGCTCCGCTGCGCCGGAGCTGCCGCCCGGGCAGTACCTGACACCGGACTTTCCCGTGCTCTCCGCCGGCCCCACGCCGAAGGTGCCGCGTGACACCTGGGAGTTCGTCATCACCACCGAGACCGGCGCCGAGCACCGGTGGAGCTGGGACGAGATGATGGCGCTGCCCCAACAGACGCCGACCGTCGACATCCACTGCGTCACCCGCTGGTCGAAACTCGGCACCAGTTGGCAGGGGGTCTCCCTGGACACCCTCTTCGAGGACGTGGACACCGCCGCCGACTACGCCCTGGCGCACTGCTACGGCGGCTACACCACGAACCTGCCGCTTGACGACCTGCTCGACGGGCAGGCCTGGCTGGTGCACACCTTCGGCGGGGAGGAACTCCCCGCCGAACACGGCGGTCCGGCCCGGCTGCTGGTGCCGCACCTCTACTTCTGGAAGTCCGCCAAGTGGGTGCGCGGCATCCACCTGGGCCACGAGGACACCCCCGGTTTCTGGGAGACCGCCGGCTATCACGACTACGGTGACCCGTGGCGTGAGCAGCGGTACCAGGGCGATTGAGCGGGCGGATGCGCTGGCAGCCGGCCCGGCTGGTCAGCCGCCGGGTCGAGACGGCGACCGCGCAGACCCTGGTGCTCGAGGTGCCGGACTGGCCCGGCCACCTGCCCGGCCAACACGTCGACATCCGCCTCACCGCCCCCGACGGCTACCAGGCCGCCCGCTCGTACTCCCTGGCCGGTCCCGCCGACGGCGACCGGATCGAGGTGACCGTGCAGCGGGTGCCCGACGGCGAGGTGTCGCCGTTCCTGGTCGACGGCTATCAGGTGGGCGACCCGGTGGAGGTTCGTGGGCCCCTGGGCGGCTGGTTCATCTGGCGACCGCAGCAGACCGAACCGGTGCTGCTGGTCGCCGGCGGGTCGGGGGTGGTGCCGCTGATGGCCATGATCCGGGCCCGTCGGGCGGCGGGCAGTCGCGTCCCGTTCCGGTTGATCTATTCCGTACGCACTCCCGACGACGTGTTCTACGCCGAGGAGTTGCGTCAGCGGGTCCGTGACGATGCCGGCCTCGACGTGGCGTACGTCTACACCCGCGAGGCACCCCAGCAGTGGCCGGGCCGGCCGCACCGGATCGGCCTCGCCGACGTCAACACCCACGGTTGGCCGCCGGAGCTGGAACCCCGGGTGTACGTCTGCGGCCCCACCGGGTTCGTGGAGACCGTCGCCGACCTGCTCGTCGGGTTGGGACACCCGGCCCGCCTGGTGCGGACCGAACGCTTCGGCCCGACCGGCTGAGGAGTACCCGACCGGCTGAGTACCGCCCGAGCGGCTGAGTGAAGGAGGCCAGGTATGACCACGCTGCCGTACGTCGACGGCAACATGCTCGACGGCCCGTTGGGGGAGGTGTTCGCGGTCGACCTGAGCACGGCCACCGGCCGCTGCGCCCACTGCGGCGCCACCGGCCCGGTGGCCGCCCTGCGGGTCTACTCGCACGCACCGGGACTCGTGGCGCGCTGCCCGACCTGCACCGAGGTGATGATGCGACTGGTCCGCGCGCCAGAGAGGGCCTTCCTGGACCTGCGCGGGACCGCCCTGCTCCAGCTGCCGATGCCGCAGGTGCCCGCCGGAGGGTGACCGCCGCCGGCGTGGACGTTTGTCTCAGTCATCCAGGGGAACCGGCCCAGGATGACGAAACCTCGTGTGGTGATCGTGGGAGCCGGGTTCGCCGGTTACCACGCGGCGAAGACGCTGAGCCGGCTGGCCCGTGGCCGGGCCGAGATCGTCCTGCTCAACTCGACGAACTACTTCCTGTACCTGCCGCTGCTGCCCGAGGTGGCGGCGGGTGTGGTGGCGCCCGGCCGGATCGCCGTGCCGCTGACCGGCACGCTGGACAACGTCCGTGTGGTCATCGGCGAAGCCGATCACGTCGATCTCCAGAACCGGTGGGTCGGCTTCACCCAGCCCGAGGGGGACCGTAACCGGCTGGCGTACGACCGGCTGGTCCTCTCCGTCGGCAGCGTCAACAAGCTGCTGCCGATCCCCGGGGTGACCGAGTACGCGCACGGCTTCCGGGGCCTGCCCGAGGCGCTGTACCTGCACGACCACGTGATCCGGCAGGTCGAACTGGCCGAGCAGACGACGGACCCGGTCGAGCAGCAGGCCCGGGCGACCTTCGTGGTGGTGGGGGCCGGCTACACCGGTACGGAGGTGGCCGCGCACGGCCAGCTCTTCACCGACGAACTCGCCAGTCAACGACCCCGGTTGAAGATCCGCCCGAAGTGGATGCTGCTGGACGTGGCGCCACGGGTGCTGCCCGAGTTGGACCAGCACATGTCGCGTACCGCGGACCGGGTGCTGCGCCGACGCGGCGTGGACGTCCGGATGGGCACCTCCGTCGCGGTGGCGACCGCCGACGGCGTCAAGCTCACCGACGGGGAGTACGTGCCCACCTGCTCGCTGGTCTGGTGCGTCGGGGTACGCCCCGACCCGTTCGTGGCGCAGTTGGGTCTGCGTACCGAGAAGGGGCGGTTGGTCGTCGACGAGTACCTCAACGTCCCCGGCTTCCCCGAGGTGTACGCCTGCGGTGACGCCGCCGCGGTGCCGGATCTGACCCGGCCGGGCGAGATCTGCACGATGACCGCCCAGCACGCTCAGCGGCAGGGCAAGCTCGCCGCGCACAACATCGCCGCCTCCTACGGTCAGGGCCGGCGTCGCCCGTACAAGCACCACGACCTGGGCTGGGTGGTCGACCTGGGCGGCAAGCACGCGGCGGCCAATCCGCTCAAGGTGCCGCTGTCCGGCCTGCCGGCGAAGGCGGTCACCCGCGGGTACCACCTGCTGGCCATGCCCGGCAACCGGGCCAGGGTGAGCGCCGACTGGGTGCTGGACGCGACGCTGCCCCGCTCGTCGACCCAACTGGGCCTCGTGCCGGCCCATGCGGTCCCGCTGGAGAGCACCTCGCCGGAGGTGCCCGCCTGGGCGCACTGAGCCGGCGGCGGGGGACCGGTGCCGATGATCGGAACGGGCAGGCCACGAGGCCGGTGGACAGCATGCCCACCGGCCTCGTTCCTGCTGCCCGCGTCGCCGGGCCCGATCGATCCGGCCGGCTCAGCCGGCGGCCAGACCTGCGCCCGCCTCGTCGATCGCGGCGTCGACCGTGTGAGCCAGGTCGACATCCAGCGCGGTCACCCCACCGGCACTGCCGGTGCGGACGGTGAGTACCGCCGTGGTCGGGTCCGCCCGGCCGATGCGCGGCCCTCGACCGGTCTGGACGCGGAGTTGGTCGAGCCGGTCCAGCACCCGGTCGAGATTGTCCGACGGCAGCTCAAGGGTGCGGGTCAGGACCTCGTCGTCGCCCGACCAGTACGGCAGAGCATCGAGCGCGGCAGCCAGTTCCGAGCCGGTAAGTGGCGCGGTGGCGCTGCTGGCGCCGACCAGGCCACCGCCGACGTCCATCGGTTCCAGCAGTTCCCGCAACTGGTCCGGCACGTGCAGCGACTCGACCAGGTCACCGTCGCGCTCGGCGAGGGCCGCAAGGGTCGCCTCGGCCTGGTAACGGGCCTGCTCGGGACTGCGGCCGCTGATCCGTCCCACCTCGGACAGGAAGCCGGGCAGATCCTCGCGCCGTTCGATGCCGTCGACCGGCACGACGTCGTGCAGCGACGTCGGCACCGCCGCCAGCAGGCGTTGGCGCTCGGCCGTGCCCAACGCCCAGGCCAGCACGAGCACCGTCGATTCCACACCCACCTTCGCGGTGCGGAAGTCGACGCCGGCTCGCCGGCCGACGTCCGCGACGAGATCGTGGTAGCCCACAGTGGTGACGCCGGGGTTGCCCACGCCCGCCTCGGGCATCGGTCGACTGTTCTGCGGGACGCCGGCCGGCGGCGGCGCGGGACCACCACGCGTGGTGTTCGGTTTGTGGCGCTGACCGGCCGCGGGCGGGCCGGATCGTCGGGACTGGTCGAGATGGGTGAGTTGCTTCGACGCGCTCAGGCTGGCGCCCGTGTCGGCGGCCTGAAGGCCGCGCTCGCGGGCCTGTCGGGCAAGCGCCCGTCGCCGCTGGTTGTCGCCCTCCATCTGCTTGCGCATGCTGACACCTCGCTTCCGCTGGTGTACTGCTTCGGGCTTCGCCGGTGGCCTTCCCACCGCTACCGGGCACGAAACGATCGGCCCGGACCGGGAGACGGCGCGGGTGGGCGACGATCGCCACGCTTCATCCCGGTCGGGTGAGGGCCGCTCACCCGACCGGCGTCGATGATCGCAGCGGACCGGAGATCTTCCGAGGCACGGCGGAAGGGCAGGTCATGATGAAGCGGATTGTCGAGATCGTCCCGGCTCGGCCCGGCTGGTACGCCCGCTGGCGGCTGGCCCCCGAGAACACCCGCTGCTATCCGGTGAGCCTGTGGGCTCTGCTGGAGGACGCCGACGGCACCGGACGTGAGGTGATCGGCGTCGACTGTGCGGGACAGTGGCCCGGCGACGGCGGAACGGATGCGGAGTTCGTCCGCTATCTGTTCCAGACGCCGGATTCGGGTCCGCCCGACGACGCGGAGCCGATGCCCGAGGCCCGCCGTGCCGGATCGGTCGTGACGGCACCCTGAGCCATCCTCCGGCCCCCGGCCCCTGGTCCCAGGGTCGGGGGCACCCCCGACGCCGGTGTCAGCCGGCGGCCTGCGTGTCGCCGTCGGCGGCGGTCGACACCTGGAGCAACTCGGCCAGACCGGTG
Organism: Verrucosispora sp. ts21; assembly: GCF_002879555.1. Taxonomy (NCBI): domain Bacteria; kingdom Bacillati; phylum Actinomycetota; class Actinomycetes; order Micromonosporales; family Micromonosporaceae; genus Micromonospora; species Verrucosispora sp. ts21. The sequence goes on from NZ_PNOZ01000005.1 coordinate 102,075, forward strand.
CGGTCGAGCAGTTGCCGCAGGTTGGGGTTGATGCCGACCAGCCGGACGGGGACCGGACCGCCCCGGTGGGCCACCACGAGCGCACTCAGACCCGAGGAGTCGCACATCGCCACTCCGGCCAGGTCGATGACAAGGTGCTGGTAGCCGTCCCGGCGCAGCTTCTCGACGGCGCTCACCAGTTCCGGAGCGCTGTCGAAGTCCAGGTCACCGGTGAGCCGCAGCTCCGCACGTCCGACATCGAACCGGCTGACCTCGATGGCCAACAGCTGGGAGGACATGCCTCCATGCTCCCAGCCCCACCGCGGAACGCAAGTCGCGGGGGTGCGCGATTCACCGCGGCGCGAACGGGCCGGGGTCTCGCCGACCACGCGGGTCGCTCAGACGGTGACCGTGGGTTGCCCGTCCGGCTCGGTGCCCAGCGGTGCGTCGCCGCTCGTCGAGCGGGCGAGCAGGCCGGTGACCCCGGTCATGTCCAGGATGGTCTCCAGGAACCGAGGCACCGCGCGCAGCCGCAGGGTGACGCCGTCGCGCAGCCCTTCACGCCAGGTGTGCACGATGATGCTGAGCCCGGTGCTGTCGATGAACTGGAGGTCGGCGAAGTCGAGCACGAGAGTGGCGGGACCGGCCTGTAGTTCCCGGTCGATCTCCGAACGCAGCGGGCTCGCGGTGGTGTAGGCGAGATCGCCGCCCACCCGGATCACCGGCATGTCGGGATCGGACCGGTCGACGATCACGCTCAGTGGCGTGGTCTCGGGTCTTCGACCGTGGGACAGCAACGATCACGCCTTCCGCGGCTGGCAGGCGGGCACGGGCGTCCGGATCGTAACAACCTTGTCGCCGACCCGCCTGAGGGGCGGACGGTAGCGTCGGAGCGCCGCCCGACTGGCGGTGCGCTGACACCGGCGTACCCTGGTGACGGAACGCGACCAGGCACACCGCGGCGCGGGTGCGGCATCGAGAAGGAGTGGGGCTTACCTGGTGACTGGTGCCGACGTCAGGGACATCGACCCCGGCGACGGACGGTTCACGCCGAGTCCCCCGCAGGCCCCGGCGTGGAGCCCTGCCGCGTCCACCGCCGTCCCGCCCACCATCGATTCGTCGGAGTTCGCCGGCTGGCCGGAGATCGTCGAGCACCTCCGGGAAGGGCTGGTGCTGTGCGGTCCGGACGGCCTGGTGTGGCAGGTGAGCCCGGTCGCCCAACGGTTGCTGCCGGAGATCGTCGTGGGCGGTGCCTGCGCCGCATTCGACGGGCTGGACGGCTCGAGCGCCGAGATCGTGCACCACGGACGTCGGCTGCGCGTCCGGCGGGTGCCGCTCTCCGCCGGCCCGACCTGCTGGTACGTCGAGGACGTCAGCGAAGACACCGGCCCGGCCGACGAGTTGGCCGCCGAACGCGCCCGCTCGGCCTTCCTCGCGGTGGTGGGGGAGAAGCTCGGCAACCCGTTGCATCCCGACCGCGCCGCCGCTGCCGTGGTGCGGCTGGCCGTGCCGACCCTGGCCGAGGTGGCCGTGCTGATCCTGGCACCCCGCTCGGGGCGGGCCCGGTGGTGGCGAGCCCGCCGGGACGACGACGACCTGCCCACTCTGGACCGAGGTGTGCTGGCCGCGGCGGAGCTGCCCGCAGCCGTCACCGACAGCCTGCACGGTGTACAGCCGCACGCCGTCGACTGGCTCGCCGAACAGGCCGTCGAAGCGGGCTGGCTGCCCGGCATGGACGCCGCCGACGCCAGTGTCCGACTGGTGGCGTTGCCCGGTCGGGACGCGCCGGTGGGCGTGCTGCTGGTGGCCCGGCCGGCGGCCCGCTGGTACACCGACGACGATCTCGACCTGCTGCGAGCCTTCGCCGACCGCGCCGGCGCGGCGTTGACCACCGCCCTGCTCTACCGCAACCAGGCCGAGGTGGCCGACACGTTGCAGGCGAGCCTGCTGCCGGTGGAGCCGGCGGAGGTGTCGGGCGTGCAGTGGGGCACGGCGTACCGGCCGGCGCAGGCCGGTCTGCGCATCGGCGGCGACTTCTACGGCTCCCACCGGTTGCCCGACGGTGGCGCGGTGTTCTTTCTCGGCGACGTCTCGGGCAAGGGGGTGGAGGCCGCGGTCTTCACCGGCCAGCTGCGCCAGTGCCTGCACGCGCTGCACCGCATCGAGGCGCAGCCGGCCCGGTTGCTGCGGCTGCTCAACGACGCGCTGCTGGAGAGCACCCTGGCGCACGGGCAGGGCCGGTTCGCCACGATGGTGCTGGGTGTGGTCCGGCCGCACCGTGACGGCGGCCTGGCGCTGACGCTGGCCGGCGGAGGCCACCTGCCCCCGCTTGTGGTGCGGTCCTCCGGTGAGGTGGAGCAGCTCCCGCTCAACGGGATGCTCATCGGGGTGGTCCCCGACCCGCGGGTCAGCCAGGTTTCCACCCGACTCGCCCCCGGCGAGACCTGTCTGCTCTACAGCGACGGGGTGACCGAGGCACGCGGCGGTCGCCGGGGCGCGGAGCAACTCGGCACCGAGCGCCTGATGCAGGCGTTGACCGGCTGCCAGCGGATGCCGGCGCCGGCCCTCGCCGAACGGGTCGAGCAGATCACCTGCGACTGGCTGGCCCAGCGCGACCACGACGACATAGCGGTGCTGGCGCTGCGTGCCACCGGCACCCGGCCACACCGGCACCTGCACGCGGTGCCCACTCCGACTCCGGTGGTGCGGGAAGGGACGACGACATCGTGACCACGGCGACGACGGGCACCTCTCCCGCTGCGCTCTACCCGCGATATCTGCACTGCCTCGCCGAAGCCGACGAACCGGCCGCCGTCGAGGTGGCGCGGGAACTGCTCGACGCGGGTGTGCCCGCCGACCGGGTACTGCTGGACCTGGTCGCACCGGCGCAGGCCGAGGTGGGGGAGCGGTGGGCGCGCAACGAGTGGAGTGTGGCCCAGGAACACGCGGCCACGCACGTCAGCGAGCGGGTGGTGGCGTCGATTGCCGCGTACGCCAATCCCCGGGGCGACCGCGGTCGGATCGTGGTGGCCTGTATGGACGGTGAGTGGCACGCCCTGCCGGCGCGGCTGGTCGCCGAGGTGCTGCGGCTGCGGGGCTGGCAGGTGACCTTCCTGGGGGCCAGCGTGCCCGCCGCGCATCTGGTGTCGTACCTGCACCGGCATGACGCGTACGCGGTCGCGTTGGCCTGTGCGCTGCCGATGCGGCTGCCTCAGGCCCACCGGATGATCGAGGCGTGTCAGCGTTCGGATGTGCCGGTCGTGGTCGGCGGCCGGGGTTTCGGCGCGGACGGCCGCTGGGCGCGTCGGCTCGGGGTGGCCTGGGCGCCGGACGGTCCCACCGCCGCCGATCTGCTCGGCGACGAGCGGGTGCTGCGGGCCGTGGCACCCGCCGACCTGGCCCACCTGGCCGACGACGAGTACGCCGGCCTGGTCGGTCGACGTGGCGAACTGATCGACAGCGCGCTGGCCGACCTGGCGCAGCGGATACCGGGCTTCGGTGACTACACCCTGGCCCAACTCGACTCGACGGTCAGCGATCTCGGCTACATCCTGGACTTCCTGGCCGCCGCGCTCTATGTCGACGACGGTTCGTTGTTCACCGAGTTCGTCGACTGGCTGGTGACCGTGCTGGCCAGTCGAGGAGTGCCGGCCGCCGCGGTGGGCGCGACGTTGCGGCACTACGCGGGCGTGCTGCACGACTTCCCGCGCGCCGGAGCGTATCTGCGGGCCGGTGGCGCGTCGCTGCCGGCGGCGGGGCGTCGGCACAGTCCGTCACCGGAGGCGTAAGATGCGGCCCGCCGTGTGGTGCGCACTATACTTGCCGCACGGCAAGCATTCGTCCCGGGCGGCGAGAGGGGATTACCGTGACGCTCACCGTCACGTACGCCGAACGTGATGGTGGCGGCCCGGCCCGCCTCCGTCTCGTCGGCGAGCTCGACATGAGCAGCGCCCCCGAGTTGAACGAGGCGATCGACCGGTTGGCCGCCGCCGGGCAGCGACGCCTGTTGATCGACCTGACCGAGCTCACGTTCTGTGACTCGACCGGGATCGCCGTCTTCGTACGCGGCGACAACCGCGCTGCCGAGCAGGGCGGTTGGCTGCGTGTCACCGGCGCGACCGGTCGGGTGGAGCGGGTGCTCAAGGTGACCGGCCTGGCCGATGTGCTCGGGTACGGTTCTGCCGACCCGGGCCCGGACGATCGTGCCGGAATGGGTTAGATTCCCCGCCAGCGTGGGAATCGCAGATCCCGTCCGCGCCGACCTGAGGCAGGTAAATGATGGCCGCTCGTGCCCTTGACCCGGTTCGCATCCTCGTCGTGGACGACGACCCGGGTGACGTGCTCATGATCGAGGAAGCGTTGGCCACCTCCGACGTCGACAAGGTCATCGACGTGGTCAGCGACGGCCAGGAGGCGATGGAGTTCCTGCGCCGCGAGGGTCGACACAGCGCCGCGCACCGCCCGGACGTGATCCTGCTCGATCTCAACATGCCCCGCATGGACGGGCGTCAGGTGCTGGGCGAGGTGAAGGGCGACGCGGACCTGCGCACCATTCCGATCGTCGTGCTGACCACGTCCAACGCGGACACCGACATCATCAGCAGCTACACCCTGCAGGCCAACGCGTACGTCACCAAGCCGATCGACCTCGACGACTTCAACGACGTGGTGCACCGCATCGACGAGTTCTTCGGCCGGGTGGTCGTGCTGCCCAAGCAGCGCCCCTGACCCTCGCCTGACGTCGCGAGTGCGGCGACCTCAGCTCAGGAGTGCGGCGACGATGGTGTTCGCCCGCTCCTCGTGCTGGGCGTACGCGTACGGGAAGGCGGAGATCTGCACGGCCTGCGCGGCCAGGGTCAGGCTCATCTGCTCCCAGCCGGGCACTTGCAGCAGAGCCTCGTAGAACGCGCGGGCCGAGTAGGCGGGACGCATCAGGTCGCGGACGGTGCCCCAGCCGCTGCTCGGGCGCTGCTGGAACAGCCCGACCGAGTCGTGGTCCCAGCCGATGGCCTGGTGGGGGTAGTTCTGCGACTCGGGCAGCACACCGCTGGCGTAGTTGAGCAGGGTGCTCTCCTGCATGGCGGTGGCGACGGCGACGACCAGGCCCTTGCGCGGGATCTTCATGTCGACGCCGACGTCCACGATCACCTTGGCGTTGTCCATCTGCGCCTGGGTCAGCCCGGCGACCGGCTTGGGGCGGGAGGGCTTCTTCGGCTTGGCCGTCGTCTTCTTCGCCTTGGGCGTGGCGGACGGCTTCGCGGTGGGGGAGGCGGACGGGCTGGGGCTGCTCGACGGGGCGGGGGAAGGGCTGGAGCGGTCCAGGGACCGGGAGGCGGCGCCGTCCTCGGCGGCCAGCGCGCGGTCGGCCACGGCCTCGGCCACCTGAGGGCGGGGAGCCTCGTCGGTGTCGCGAGTCGACGCCACCGCCACGGCGGTCGCGCCGAGGCAGCAGGCCACGCCGGTGGCCAGGGCCACCCGCAGCCCGGTGCCGCCCAGCACGGCGGCGATGCCGCGACGGGGCGCTACCACGGCGCGATGCCGGCCGACCACCTTTTCGGGTGATGAACCATCGGCCGATCGGCTCGCCGGTTGCTGTGGGGGCAGCTTCTGGTCGAAGTCGTCGTCGGGGTGCATCCGCCGAGGTTAAAGAGGTCTCGGCGTCCTGCCATCCGGGTGGCTTGATGGCATGAGTCACATTTTGCGGCTAACGGCCGGGTGATTCTGCGCAGCAGCACCCACAGCTGACGATAAGCACCAACCTGCCATTTCCGCTATGACCGGAATGTCATCGGAAACCGGCAGGAAAAGGTGATCTTGGTCGGGGATCTGGCCGCGATGGTCGGCATCCACCGAACGGTCGACCCGCCATCGGCCCCCCAGGGCGGCCGGATCGGCCGCCCTGACGATGAGCGGCCGCCTCGGCCGCCCTGACGATGACTGCCTAGTGCCGTCCGTTCTCGGCCGGGGTGACGGTGAGCCGGTGGCGGCCGCCGTCGTCGCGGGAGAACGGCCACAGCCGGTCGGCGTGCTCGACCAGTTCGGCGAGCTGCTCACGGCTCAGGCCGACCGAGGAGATCGAGGCATGCACGTCGGCCCGGTACCGCCCGTCGTCGTCGCGACCCAGCTTCGCCTCCGCGCGTACCTGCACGGTGTGGGCCTCGTCGGTGATCCCGCCGGCCGCCTCCACCGCGGCATGGTGCAGGCAGGACGCGTACGCGGCGGCGAGCAGCTGCGAGGGGGTCAGCCCCGTGCTGTGTGGTGCCAGCGGTGAGGCGAGGGTGGTGGACAGCGCCTCGTCGTCGGTGTGAATGTGACCGCCCTCGGCGGTCGCGGCGGCAACCTCGTTCAGCCAGGAACTCGGCATCGCGTTCCTCCCGTCACTCACCGCCCGGCTACCCGACGCCGCTCAGGTGAAACCGGAAGTCAGCCGCCGTGCCGGCTCCACTGCGCCCCGACCACCGCCTCGGTGGCCTCGGCGGCCGCCTGCTCCGTCCACGGGCTCACCGCGCGCTGTCGCGGCAGCAGGGGCTCGTGCATCGGCACGTACACCCGGGCGTCCACCACCTCGGCCAGCAGCAGCGCCGTGACCAGGCTGCTCGGCCGCAGCAGCGGTTCCTCGGCGAGACAGCGCCGACACATCTCGGCCACCTCGGCGGGCAGCCCGGGCACCTCGGGCAGCGGCTGCGGCGGCTGCCGCCGCTGCGGCCCGAGCAGTTGGGTGACACTGTCGGCGGTGTACGGCAGCCGCCCGGTCAGGCAGTAGTAGAGCAGCACGCCGAGGGCGTACATGTCGGCTGCCGGCGTGCTGGGCGCCCGACGCAGCTGTTCCGGGGCCAGGTAGGCCGGCGTACCGACGACCATGCCCTCGCCGGCGGTGTCGGCGGCCCCGGCGGGCGTGGCGATGCCGAAGTCGAGCACCTTGACCCCGGACGGCGTGAGCATCACGTTTGCCGGTTTGACGTCGCGGTGCACGATGCCGTGCCCGTGCGCGGCGGCCAGGGCGGCGCTCACCTCCGCGCACACCCGCACCGCGATGCGCCAGTCCAGCGGGCCGGCGCGCAGGTGGGCGGCGAGCGTCTCGCCCTGCACCAGCTCCATCACCAGGTACGGCGTCTCCCGGCCCGGAATGGTGGCGCAGGTGCCGAAGTCGTGCACGCTGGCGATGTTGGGATGCGCCAACCGGGCGGCGGATCGCGCCTCGGCCCGGATCCGTTCCACCGACGCCGTGCCGTCCGGCTGATCCGGGGACACCAGCTTGACCGCCACCGGCCGGTCCAGCACCGTGTCGTGGGCCCGCCAGACCTCCGACATGCCGCCGACACCGATGCGCTGTTCGAGCCGGTACCGCCCGTCCAGCGTTCTCATCGACCGCCCCTTGCCCTCGCCTCGTGCCTGCCTCACCGGCGGCTTCGGCACCCGTACCCCGCCGCCGATCAGGGCAAACCGGCCTGAGATCGCGGTCGGTGCGTTAGCGTGCGAGCCGGGAGCGCGATACCAGGGAGTCTGGAGGGATACGGGTGATGAGTGAGGTGACCGTACGTTTTGTCGGTGGCCCGGCCCACGACCTGGTTCGGGAGCTACCGGCCGGCCCCGACGGTGCTCCGCCCCGCCTGTGGGTGCTGCGGCGACCGGAGGCGGCGCCCACGCCGGCCGCCGACCATCTCTACGCCCGCCAGCGGCCCGACGGCACGGCCTGGACGATGCGCTACGTGCGAACCGACCCGGTCGGGGTGACCGAATGACCCACCGGTACGCACAGCCGGCTCACAGAATCCGCACAAGCCGTCTCCAACGTGCCGGACCACGATGAGCTCATGATGACCGAGAGGGAGGCCGGGCCGGGTCGGGTCGAGCTGCGCCGGCCCGACGGCGAACCGGTCCGGGTGCTGGTGGTCGACGACGAGCCGACCCTGACCGACCTGCTGTCGATGGCCCTGCGCTACGAGGGCTGGCAGGTGCGCACGGCCGGCGACGGCATGGGTGCGATCCGCACCGCCCGACAGTTCCAGCCCGACGCCGTGGTGCTCGACGTGATGCTCCCCGACCTCGACGGCTTCCAGGTGCTGCGCAAGCTGCGCGAGGACAACGCCACGGTGCCGGTGCTCTTCCTGACCGCCCGGGACGCGGTGGAGGAGCGCGTCGCCGGGCTGACCGTGGGCGGCGACGACTACGTGACCAAGCCGTTCAGCCTGGAAGAGGTGATCGCCCGGCTGCGCGCCCTGCTGCGCCGCTCCGGCTTCGCCGTCACCGCCCGGCAGGAGGCGGTGCTGACCGTCGGTGACCTCACCCTGGACGAGGAGAGCCACGAGGTACGCCGCGGCGGTCAGCTGATCACCCTGACCGCCACCGAGTTCGAGCTGCTGCGGTACCTGATGCGCAATCCCCGTCGGGTGTTGAGCAAGGCGCAGATCCTCGACCGGGTGTGGAACTACGACTTCGGCGGCCAGGCCAACGTGGTCGAGCTGTACATCTCGTACCTGCGCAAGAAGATCGACGCCGGTCGGCAGCCGATGATCCACACGCTGCGGGGTGCCGGGTACCTGCTCAAACCGGCGGAGTGAGCGTGCTGCGCCGCTGGGTGGCAGGGTGGTCCCTGCGGACCCGTCTGGTGGTCACCCTGGTCGCCCTGCTGGCCGTGGTCAGCCTGGCCATCGGCGGGATCACCACGGCGGCGCTGCGGGAGTTCCTGGTCTCCCGGCTGGACGAGCAACTGCTCCCGATGGCGGGGATGCGCGCCGGGGCACCGTGGGAGCCGGGACCGGGCACCCCGTCCTGGAACGACGTGCGGGTGCCGCGCGGCTTCCCGCCCGGCACGATCAACGCCCGCGTCGTCGACGGGCAGGTCACCGAGGCGTGGACGCTTGCCGACCGGCAGGAACGGGCGGTACCTGTCGACGAGGTCGCCGCGTTGGCCACGGTGCCCACCGACGGCCGCGCGCACAGCCGCGACCTCGGCGACCGGGGCAGCTACCGGCTCGTCGCCCGGCAGTCCACCGCCGGCACCGTCCGGGTGCTCGGCGTGCCGCTGTCCGGAGTGCAGGAGACCGTGTGGTGGATGGTGCTGGCCCAGGCCGGGGTCACCGCCGCCGGGCTGCTCGTCGCCGGCACCGCCGCCACGGTGATCGTCCGGGCCACCCTGCGCCCGCTGCGCCGGGTCGCCGCCACCGCCGGCCGGGTCAGCGAACTGCGGCTGGACCGGGGCGAGGTGGCGCTCTCCGAACGGGTGCCGACCGCCGACACCGACCCGCGTACCGAGGTGGGGCAGGTCGGTGCCGCACTCAACCGGCTGCTCGGGCACGTCGCCGCCGCGCTCGCCGCCCGCCAGGCCAGCGAGACCCGGGTACGCCAGTTCGTCGCCGACGCCAGCCACGAACTGCGTACGCCGTTGGCCGCGATCCGCGGCTACGCCGAGGTGGCCCGCCGCGGCCACGACCAGGTACCGGCCGACGTGGCGCACGCCCTGCGCCGGGTCGAGTCGGAGAGCACCCGGATGACCAGCCTCGTCGACGACCTGCTGCTGCTGGCCCGGCTCGACTCCGGCCGCCCCCTGGCGGTCGAGCCGGTCGACCTCACCGCCCTGGTGGTGGACGCGGTAAGCGACGCGCACGTCGCCGGCCCCGACCACCGCTGGCAGCTCGACCTGCCCGACCAGGTCATCCGGGTACCCGGCGATCCTGCCCGGCTGCACCAGGTGCTGGCGAACCTGCTGACCAACGCGCGGGTACACACCCCGCCCGGCAGCACCGTCACCACCAGCCTGCGGCTGGCCGACGAGGCCGCCGAACTCAGCGTCACCGACGACGGCCCCGGCGTCCCCGCCGAACTACGGGCCGAGGTCTTCGAACGGTTCGCCCGCGGCGACAGTTCCCGCTCCCGCGCCCACGGCAGCACCGGCCTCGGCCTGGCCATCGTCGCTGCCGTGGTGGCGGCCCACCACGGCAGCGTCACCCTCGACAGCCGGCCCGGCCGCACCGTGTTCACCGTCCGACTACCCGACCCCACCCTGGACGGCGGATAGCAGCCGAAGGCTCCACAGCCGGCCAACCGCGGCCCCGCCCTGACAGCCCCGCCACACGGCGGCCCTGACGGCCAGCCTTCCCCGCCTGCGGATTGCCCTGGCGGCCGGACACCGCCCCACTGGCGCGGCAGCGGGGCGGACGTCGGCGTAGCGGGGCAGACTGGGGGCGTGTATCGGGAACGTCCGGCCGGGGTGGCCGGGGCGGTGCTGTGGACCAGCAGCGCCCCGGCGCACCCGCGACCCGTCCGGGTGCTTCCCGACGGATGCCTGGACCTGCTCTGGTCCAGCCGGGCCGGGCTGCTGGTCGCCGGGCCGGACCGCACCGCGCACCTGAGTACGAGCGCACCGGCCGAGCACTGGGTCGGGTTGCGCCTGCCGCCCGGTGTCGGCCCGGCCGTCTTCGGGGTCCCCGCCGTCGAACTGCGCGACAAGCGGGTGCCCCTGGCCGACCTCTGGGGTGCCCGGGCGACCCGCCTCCTGGCCGACCAGGCGGCCGACGCTGCGGTGGGCCGTGGCGCTGCCGATGCCGGGCTGTACGAGGTTGGCACGCTCCTGGCGACGGTGGCGGTGCGCCGACTGCGGACTGCCGGCGGAGCTGACCCGCGGGGCCTGCGGATGGCCGCCGCCCTGGCCGCGGGAGCCACCGTGGCCGAGACCGCCGCCCGGGCCGGGCTCGACCAGCGCAGCCTGCTGCGACACAGCCGACACCTGTTCGGGTACGGCCCGAAGACCCTCGCCCGGATCCTGCGGATGCGCCGGGCGCTGGCCCTGGCCCGGGCGGGCATGTCGCTGGCCGAGGTGGCCGCCCGGGCCGGCTACGCCGACCAGGCGCACCTGACCCGCGAGGTGCGCGCCCTCGCCGGTGTGCCACCCACCGCACTGCTCACCCCCTGAGCCCGGCACCGGCCTGAGCCCGCACCGGCTCGACCAAGGCACCGGCTCACCGGTCGCTGGCAACTCCGGCGGTGCTCACGACTCGGCAGGCGGCAGCGGGGCGAAGAGGTCGACGGCGTTGCCGTCCGGGTCGTGTACGACGGCGTAGCGCTGCCCCCATACCGCGTCCCAGGGCGGCCGGTGCCCATGACCGCCCGCTGCGGTGAGCTCGGCGTACCACCGGTCCACCTCGGCCGGGTCGGCGCAGCGGAAGGCCAGCGCGGTGCGCGCGCCACCCACCGGTGGGGTCCAGTCCGGGTCGAAGGAACGGATCGTGGCGACGTCGTCCCAGGCCAGTCGCAGACCGTTGGGCAGCCGTACCTCCACGTGCGGTTCGCGTTCGGCGTCCGGCGGGATGTCGAGGCCGAGCCGGCGGTAGAAGGCGACGGTGCGGGTCAGGTCCGTGCTGACCATGCCGATGAGGTCGAGTTCTGGGGTCATGGCCGCAGGCTACGGCGGATCGCCGGCCACCGTCTTGAACGAAACGGACGCCAGATGTGGGCGTTGTGCCCGACAGGACACCGAAGATCGGCGTACGGTGGCAGAAGTCCGGCTAGACCATGAATGTGAGCTTTGTTGCGGTGTAGCCGGGGTTCGACACGGCGAGGGAAAGGAGCGGTCGGTGAACCACTTGGCCTACCTGGACGCGGGATCCGGCAGCCTGATCGTGCAGGCGGTGGTCGGCGGGGTCGCTGGCGTCGCGGTCGCAGCCAAGCTCTACTGGCGCAGACTGGTCAGCCGGTTCCGCCGCCAGCCCACCGACCAGAGCTGACCTGGCATGGCGATCCCGCACCTGCACCACCCCGCACCGCCCGGGAGCAACCTGAGCGCCGCGCCCGGCACCGACCTGCCCGCCGTGGCCGGCAGTGACCTGCGCGCCGAGCCCGGATCGTTCCGCGATCCGGCCAACCGGGTCTTCCACGCCGGCCAGGACGTGCTGCGCGCGCTCGACGAGACTGCGGCGGCACACTGGCGGGCCCTGGCCGGCAGTGACTTCTTCCCGCCGCTGATGGCCGCCGGCAAGGTCTGCGGCACCGAGGAGATGCCGGCGGCCACGGCACCCCAGCGGTGGGCGGCGGTGCTGCGGCACGACCGCATCCCGTTCGTGTCCCACCCGTACGAGTGGTCGTTCACGATGCTGCGTGACGCCGCGCTGTTGCACCTGGAGATCCTCCGGGAGGCCCTGCCGGCGGGCTTCACCACCAAGGACGGGTCGGCGTACAACCTGCAGTGGCGGGGCACCGAACCGGTCTTCATCGACGTGGGATCGTTCGCCCCGCTACGCGACGGCGAGCCCTGGGCCGGCTACCGGCAGTTCTGCCAGACGCTGCTCTACCCGCTGCTGCTCAACGCCCATCTCGGGGTCGACTTCCGCCCGTGGCTGCGCTCGCAGGTCGACGGCATCGAACCGGACCAGATGGGCCGCCTCTTCCGGGGCGTACGCCGCCTGCTGCCGGGCGTGTTGACCCACGTCCACCTGCACGACAGCGTGCAACGCCGCAACGCCGCCCGCACCACCACCGACGTACGCGCCCAGCTGCGCGACGCCGGCTACAGCCGTGAGCTGGCGCTGGCCACCGTACGCGGGATGGAGAAGCTGGTCCGGCGTCTGGACCATCAGCCGCCGACCAGCCACTGGGTGGACTACCAGCGCACCTGCGGCTACTCCGAGGCCGACCGGTCGACCAAGGAACGCTTCGTCACCGCCGCGCTGACCAGCGCCGCCCAACGGCGACTCGTGCTCGACCTGGGCGCCAACGACGGCCGGTACGCCCGACTGGCCGCCGCGCACGCCGACTACGTCGTCGCGGTGGAACAGGATCCGGCGGTCGTGGACCGGCTCTACCGCGCCCTGCGGGGCGAGGGCGAGCGGCGGGTGCTGCCGCTGGTGATGGACCTGGCCGACCCGTCACCCGGTGGCGGTTGGCGCGGCGTCGAACGGGCCTCCTTCGCGGCCCGCACCGGCGCGGACACCGTCCTGGCCCTGGCGCTGGTGCACCACCTGGCGATCGGCCGCAACGTGCCGCTGCCCGAGGTGCTGGCCTGCCTCACCGCCCTGGCCGCCCCCGGCGGTCGGCTGGTGGTGGAGTTCGTCCACCCCGAGGACCCGATGGCCCGCCGCCTGCTGGCCAACAAGCCCGACGGGCTGTTCCCGGACTACCGGCGGGACGCCTTCGAGGCGCTGCTCGCGGCGCACGGCACCGTCGAGGACCGGCTGGAGCTGCCGTCGGGTAGCCGGACGCTGTACCGGGTGGCCCTGGGTGGCTGACCAGCCCGGCACCGGGCAGCGGACGCGTCGCTGGCGGTGGGGGTGGGGCGGCTGGCGGACCGAGGTGGGTCGACTGCTGGAGGTCGCGGCGCTGCTCGGCCTCGTGATCACCCAGCCGCTGCTGGACGTGCTCGGGCGCAGTCCGGACTTCTTCCTGTTCCACCGCGCCGACCGTCGGGAGATCCTGCTGCTGGTGGCCCTGGTCGCGGTGCTGCCGACGGTGGCGGTCGGGTTGCTCGGGCTGGCCGGCGGGCTGCTCGGGCCGACCGTGCGCGCGGGGACGCACACGTTGCTGGTGGGCCTGCTGGTCGCCGCGTTGGCCGTGCAGGTCGGTCGGCAGCTCACGCCGCTGCGGGGCGTACCGCTGCTGCTGGTGGCCGGGGTGGCCGGCGCCGTCGGGGCGTACGCCCATTGGCGCTGGCGGGCGGCGGGCCGGGTGCTGCGGGTGGCCGCCGTCGGTCCGCTGATCTTCGTCGGGTTGTTCCTGTTCGCCTCGCCGACCGCGCCGGTGGTGCTGCCCCGCGGTGACGGCGGCGCGGCCGGCACCGCCACCGGCAACCGGCATCCGCCGGTGGTCGTGCTGGTCCTCGACGAGCTGCCGCTGGTCTCCCTGCTCGGCCCGGACGGCGGCATCGACGCGCAGCGGTTCCCGCACTTCGCCGAGTTGGCCGCCGCGTCCACCTGGTACCGCAACGCGACAGGGGTGAGCGGCTGGACGCCCTACGCGCTGCCGGCCATGTTGACCGGCCGCTACCCGGCGCAGCCGTACGCCCCGCACTACTCGCACTACCCGGACAACCTGTTCACCGCCTTCGGCGGCCTGTACGACATCCGCGCCGAGGAGAGCATCACCCGGCTCTGCCCGCCCAGCCGGTGCGAGCAGCCGATCATGCCGGAGCAGGGGCTCGGCGTCCTGGTGCGCGAGACCGGCCAGTTGCTGCGCCAGGTGACCTCGCCGCAGGACAGCCGGATCGACCCGGAGAACTCCTACCGGGAACGCACCGCCGAGGAGGCGGGCATCGATGCCGCCGAGCCGGTGCCGGACGACCCGAAGTTCCGCTGGGACAGCCTGAACGTCAACCAGCCCGCCCGCTTCACCAGCTTCCTCAACGGCCTGACCCCCGCACCTCGACCGACGCTGCACTTCCTGCACCTACTGATGCCGCACTCGCCTTGGGCGTACCTGCCCTCCGGGGCGCGCTACGAGGCGCCGGAGGAGTTCCCCAACGAGGGCGACGGCTGGGTGGACCTGGCCCGCGCCCGTCACCTGGCACAGCTCGGCTACACCGACCGGCTGATCGGCGAGACGCTGCGGACGCTGCGCGAGACCGGCCTGTGGGACCAGTCGCTTGTGGTGGTCACCGCCGACCACGGGGTCAGCTTCACCAAGGGCGCGCAGGGCCGGGGGATGGACGCCATCCGGGCCGCCGCCGACGAGGTGGCCTGGGTGCCGACCTTCGTCAAGACACCGGGACAACGCGCCGGCCGGGTCGACGACCGCAACTGGGAGCACGTCGACCTGCTGCCCACCATCGCCGACGAGGCCGCCATCTCGCTGCCGTGGCGGGTCGACGGCCGCTCCGCCCGCCAGGCGGCGCGCACCGAGCCGGGCAAGGTGTTCTACGACCGGCCCGCCGAACCGACCCCGATCGCCGGCGGGGTGCCCGACCCGTTGCCACCGCCGGCCCCGCATCCGTTGGTCGGCACCGTCGTGGCGGACGCTGCGCCCGGCGGCACCGTCCGCATCGGCGGCCAGGACGGCTTCCGGGCCGTCGACCCGGACAGCGGCCAACTACCGGCACTGATCTGGGGCACCCTGCCCGAACAGGTCCCCGACGGCACGCTGCTGGCGGTAGCCGTCAACGGCACAGTCGCCTCGGTGGTGCCGGTGGTCGCCCCCGACCCGTCAGGACGGCGGTTCGCCGCCCTGATCGCCGACGACCGGTTCTTCCGGGCCGGCGCGAACCGCCTCGACTTGTACCTGGTCGAGCCGACCGGCACCCTGCGGCAGCTCACCATCTCCTGAGTCGTCGCACAGTCCCGTTTCGACAGGGAACTTCCACGCTCCGTGTGCTCTCCGTGCCTGTGTGTCCTGATCGTCGGGGTTTCCCCGCCGCCTGGTCGGGAATCGGGTGACGCATACCTCACCGCAGAACCACGGCGGGCGGTGTTGTCGCAACCGCAATTACGGTAGAAGCGAAGGCAATTCAA
The DNA here is from genome assembly GCF_002879555.1 of Verrucosispora sp. ts21. NCBI lineage: Bacteria > Bacillati > Actinomycetota > Actinomycetes > Micromonosporales > Micromonosporaceae > Micromonospora > Verrucosispora sp. ts21. The sequence goes on from NZ_PNOZ01000005.1 coordinate 117,485, forward strand.
CGTAGATCTGCCGGCGAAGCGAGGAAACACATGACGGAAGTCAAGCTCGATCACCCCGGCGGGCAGCTGTCGATGCCGGTACATTCCGCGGTCGAGGGCCCCGCCGGCATCGGTGTCGGCAAGCTCCTGAAGGAAACCGGACTCACGACGTACGACCCCGGTTTCGTCAACACGGCCGCCTGCTCGTCCGCGATCACCTACATCGACGGGGACGCGGGCATCCTGCGTTACCGGGGTTACCCGATCGAGCAGCTGGCCGAGAAGAGCTCCTTCCTGGAGGTCTCCTACCTGCTGATCTACGGTGAGCTGCCGACCAGCGAGCAGCTGACCGAGTTCAGTGAGCGGATCCGTCGGCACTCGCTGCTGCACGAGGAGATGCGCCGGTTCTTCGACGGCTTCCCCCGGGACGCGCACCCGATGGCGGTGCTCTCCTCGGCGGTGAGCGCCATCTCCACCTTCTACCAGGACAGCCTGGACCCGTTCGACGCCCAGCACGTGGAGATGTCCACGGTCCGGCTGATGGCGAAGGTCCCGACCATCGCCTCGTACGCCTACAAGAAGTCCATCGGTCAGCCGCTGCTGTACCCGGACAACTCGCTGGGCTACGTGGAGAACTTCCTGCGGATGACGTTCGGCGTGCCGGCGGAGCCGTACGAGGTGGACCCGGTGATGGCCCGGGTGCTGGACATGCTCTTCGTCCTGCACGCCGACCACGAGCAGAACTGCTCCACGTCGACCGTACGGCTTGTCGGTTCCAGCAACGCCAACCTGTTCGCCTCGGTCTCCGCCGGCGTGAACGCCCTGTTCGGCCCGCTGCACGGCGGCGCCAACCAGGCGGTGCTGGAGATGCTGGAGCGCATCCAGGCCAGCGGTGGCGACGTGCAGTCCTTCGTCCGCAAGGTCAAGGACAAGCAGGACGGCGTCAAGCTGATGGGCTTCGGCCACCGGGTCTACAAGAACTACGACCCGCGTGCCGCGATCGTGAAGAAGGCGGCCCAGGACGTGCTCGGCCGGATGGCCAAGCCCGACCCGCTGCTGGACATCGCCATGGAGCTGGAGGAGATCGCCCTCGCCGACGACTTCTTCGTCTCCCGGCGGCTCTACCCGAACGTGGACTTCTACACCGGCCTGATCTACAAGGCCATGGGCTTCCCGACGAAGATGTTCACCGTGCTGTTCGCCTTGGGCCGGCTGCCCGGCTGGATCGCACAGTGGCGCGAGATGATCAACGACCCGGAGACCAAGATCGGTCGGCCGCGGCAGATCTACACCGGTGCCACCGAGCGCGACTACCTCCCGCTCGAAAACCGCTGACCCGTAAGGAAGGGCCCCTTCTTAACGCCTGGCGTAGAGGAGGGGCCCCTTCTTAACAAGCGACGAAACACGAACGGCCGCCGCCCCGGAATCGGGGTCGGCGGCCGTTCGTGGTCCGCGAGGAGGGGGTTTGTACCCCGCGGGCCTAGTGGTACGGATGGTCGTCCTCGCCGCCGGCCGTGGTGGGCAGCGAACCGAGGACGTGGTCGATGACGTGGATGCGAGCGTTCGTCGCCTGGTAGTCGGCGCACACCGTCTCGGCCTCGTTGCCGAACCGGGCAACCGACCCCTGAGCGGTGACGGTGAGTTCGCCCTCGGCGACGGTCTTCACCGTGCCGGCGGCGACCATCTCGGCGACCGACATCGGCGCGGTCACCAGGTGCTCGCGCAGCAACTCACGTAGTTCGTCGGTGTCGTGCAGCAGCAGCTCGTCGAGGTTGGTCCGGGAGAACTTCTCGGCGAACGCGTCGTCGGTGGGCGCCAGGACGGTCACCCCGGTCAGCTCGCCGGCCAGGCCCGTGGCCCGAACCGCCGCGTCGAAGGTGGTCAGCACGGGAATCCACTGCACGGCCTGGTCGGCGGGCATGCCGGCGAGCGACTCCGGGTTTCCCGGCTCGGTGCCCGCCGGCAGCTCGGCACAGAGTGGACCGGTGACGGTGAACGCGACGGGCGTGATCCCGTCACCGTCCGTCGCGTCGCCACCGGTACACCCCGTGACCGCCAGCAGCGTGGCCAGCGCCAGCCCTGCGGCCGGGCCGGCCCGTCGGACCCGCCGTGGTGTCGGCCTCATGGTGTCGAGGAAGACGTCGGTCACGATGTTCTCCACTCCGCACTTGGTGTACCGGCAGGCCGGGCGCGGATCCGGCCTGCCGGTACGTCTGTTACCGGTTGACGGTCAGTGACTCAGATACGAGCGCACTGGCCGATCTTGAGACCCCGAACGGTGTTGGGGGTCTCCAGGTTCACCGGCGTGACGGCGTTGCTGGTGCAGGTCAGCAGGCCGGTGAGGGTGTTGCCCGCCACCAGCGGCGCCCCGATGACACCGTTGGCCACGTTGGCCGGGCCGCTGGCCTTGGTGCCGTGCACCAGCACCGAGCCGCTGATCTTGTTGCCGACCATGATGACCGGGCCGGCGGTGTTGAGCACGTTGACCATCGCGTTGACCTTGCTGTCGGTCAGCACGAACCCGGCCGCGCGGTCAGCGTTGACCAGACCGTTGATCGTGCTGCCGGTGGCGATGAGCGTGGCACCCTTCTTCACCGTGATCGCGCCCCGCACGGTGGCGTCGGCGATGCAGGTGACACCGGAGACCGTCAGCGCACCCTTGCGGGTACCGGTCACGGTCGGCATGATCCGCTCGGCGGCGACCAGGCCGGCGACGGCCTGCTCGTCGAGCAGCAGCGGCACCAGGCCCCGCTGCGGCTGGGACAGCGGAACGATGTACCCGTCGTTGGTCTTGATGACCTTCCAGCCGTGCGCGGCGAGCCGCTGGGCGACCGTGGTGCCCTGGCCGCCCGGACCGTCGGTGCGGGCGCCGTTGTACTGCTCCTCGGTGAGCTTGTACGCGCACGGCGCGTGCTGGAGGATGTTCTCCTCGCGCGGAGCGTCGACCGGCGGCGGGGCCTCACCCGGGTGCGGGGCGGGGTACGCCTTGATCTCCCGGGAGCCCTCGAGAACGATCGGTCCGGTGTTCGCGGACTGGAACTGGATCGCCTCGGCCCGGGCCTTGTTGAGGTCCTTGAGCTGTGCGCCGTGGTACTGGAAGAACTGGTTGAACGTCCACAGACCCGAGTAGGTCTTACGCCGCCGGTTGTTGGCGGTGTTGCTCTCGTTCGGCCGAGTGGGGCCACCGGAGCTGCGCAGCTCCAGCAGAGAGTTGACCACGTTCTTCAGGCCGAGGGTGTTGCGCAGGATGGTCTCCTGACCCAGACCCACGGTGGCACCGGGGGTGCAGCCGTAGGGGCAGGCCCACCAGCCGTCCTTGGCACCCTGGGTGTACATGTGGCCTTCGATCATGTCCTGCGACTCGTCGAAGATGCCCTGAGGCACGTTGGCGTGCCGCGGCGACAGCATCGGCAGGTCACCGGTGTTGGCGTTGCCGTACTCGTGGCCGTCGTAGCCGGCGATCGGCCGGTAGTCGCGGACCATCTCCGCGAAGGCCTGGGTCTCCGGCTGACGGATCAGCGAGTGGTCCCGGTTGAGGTCCTGACCGGTGGAGTTGCCCCGGCTGTTGGCCGCCCGGCCGTCACCGTTGATCGTCGGGACGATCAGCACGGTGGTCTTCGACAGCAGGTTGAGCGTGGCCCGGTCCTGGGTGAAGGCCAGCTGACGCGCCATGATGAAGCACGCCTCACGGTCACCCGGCTCGTTGCCGTGCACGTTGCAGTTGACGACCAGCGGGCTCGTCGCGGCCACCGCCTCCGGGGTCGCCGGCGGCTTCGGGTAGCCGATGATGAACATGTTGATCGGCCGGTTGAGGACCGTGCGGCCGATCTCCGTCACGCGCACCCGGTCGCTCAGCTCGTCGATGGCCGCCGTGTACGCGTACTCGTTGACGTCGCTTGTGTACTGCGCGCCGAGGGTCTGCTCCCACTGGGTCCGCAGGTTCTGACCCGGGATGTTCGGGTCGCCCCAGTGCGGCTTGGTGGTGCCGACGACGGCGGCCGAGTACGGCTGCGCCTCGGTGCCGAAGCGCGCCCGGACCCGCCACTGGAAGCGGTCACCGGGAGCGAACCCAGCGTCGGCGAAGGTCGGCTTGTCGTTGTTGATCTGACGGTTCGGCCGCCAGAGACCGACGATCACACCGTTGCCGGTCGCGGTGCCGTCCTCTGCGACGGGCGTCCGCTCGATCTGGTAGTCGGTGGCGCCGTCGACGTGGGTCCAGGCCAGGGTCGTGTAGCCGTCGCCCTGGACCACCGTCACGTTCTGAACCTGGTTCGGCTCCGCCTGCATCTGAAGAGCGGTGGCGGCCGGCTTTCCGTGTGCCAGCGCCGGCAGCGCCGTCACCGCGAGGATGGCGGCAAGGAGGCTGGAGAAGACACCGGCCTTTGTCCGTCTGTATCGCAAAGGGATCTCCAAACAGGAGGTATGGCTGGGTGTCAGACAGCACACCCGCCGTGGACTGGGCACGGGGCCGGTGGCTGGGATTCTTGAGGATCATCTGAGGTTCACCTCACATCCCGGCTTTGACCGCCGAGTCAGTCCACCCGCAGTCGATATCCCACTCCGCGCACGGTCTCCACCAGTTGGGGGTTCTCCAACTTGCCACGCAACGCCGCGACGTGGACGTCGAGGTTGTGCCGGGTGGCCCAGGTGGTCTGCCACACCTCCAGCTGCAACCGGTCCCGGGGCACCACCGTCCCCGCCTGCCGGGCCAACGCCACGAGCAGGTCGAACTCCTTGCGGGACAGGGCGACCTCCCGCTCGCGGATCCAGACCCGGCGGGCGTCGACGTCGATGCGCAGCGGCCCGATCTGAAGGGCAGCCGCCGCCCGCACCGCACGGCCGGTCCGCCGCATCACCGCATCGATACGGGCCTGCAACTCGACCATCGAGAACGGCTTCACCACGTAGTCGTCGGCACCGGCGCGCAGCCCCGCCACCCGGTCGTGCTCCTCCGCGCGGGCGGTCACCGCGATGATGGCGACTTCCTCGTTGTGCTGGCGGATCCGCCGGCACACCTCCAGACCGTCGCGGTCCGGCAGGTTCATGTCCAGCAGGATGAGGTCGACCGGCTCGGCTTCGGCCGCCTCGGCGGCCGTGAGCGCCTGCACCACCTCGTGCCCCCGTCGTCGCAGCGCCGAGGCGAGCCCCGCCGACACACGCAGATCGTCTTCCACCAGGAGCACCCGCACCTACATCCCTCCTCGACCCGCCCCCGCTGGATGTACGCGAGTCTGTCGGATGTGAACGTGCGTTGACCAGTGCGGATACAAGATCGTAACGCTAGAAACGGCTACCCGAACGGCCCTGGCGGCAACCCGAGACTGCGCACTGTCGTGTGACGATCACCCTACGTGCCGGGCGCGACGGCTCGGTCACCACGACCCGGCCCGCGGTCGTCACCGCCTGTATCAGCTCCGCCGCCCGGCCGTCCCCGCACTGTCCCCTTTGCTCTGCTTCAACCCACGCAACGGTCACCGACAGTGCGGGACACTGCGCGTCCGCTTCTGCCGCCCGCCGGATCCGCCCAGCTCAGGCGCTATTGCGTGGGTTGAAGCAGAGCAAAGGGCGGTGGGGGAATAGTCGCTGATCACCGTATCGGTCACGCAACGCCACATCCCGGTCCGTGACACCACGGCAGGCGATCCCACACTCTGCGACGCCACCGTCCGACGCAGCGGTCCGCGACGCCGAGGTGGCGACATCGCGGACCGTGGGACGTCGGGCGACGCCAACTGCGAACAGGTGGCGGTCAGCGCAGGCCGGCGGCGGCGAGCAGGTTGCCCTCCGGCACGGTGAGCCGAGGCCGGCCGTGCGCCATCTGCTGGGCCGCGCGTTCGGCCGCCACGGCCGGGGCCTGGGCGATCGCCGAGGCGTACGCGGACGCGGTGCGGCTGGCGATGGCCGCCCAGCCGTACTTCTCGTGCACCATGGCGCGGGCACGTCGGGCCAGCGCCCGGGCGTGGTCAGTGTCGGCGAGCAGGGTGTGCACCGCGTCGGTCAACGCCTCCGGATCATGTGGACGGAAGGTCACTCCGGTGACACCCGGCTCGACGATCTCGGCGAGCCCGCCGGTCTCGGCGACCGCCAGTGGCGCACCGGCGGCGGCCCCCTCCAGGGCGACCATGCCGAACGGCTCGTAGATGCTGGGCACCGCGAAGCAGTCCGAGGCGGCCATCACCGCCGGCAGGTCCGTGCGGCCGAGGAAGCCGGGCAGGCTGACCGTGTCGGTCAGACCGAGCCGGTGTACGTCGGCCTCCAGTTCGCCACGGTACGGGCCGTCACCGACGATCACCGCACGCAGACCCGGGTGCCGTTCCCGCAGCCGGGGCAACCCGGCGAGCAGGTGCTGCACACCCTTCTCGTACACCAGTCGACCGGCGAAGGTGACAAGCGGACCGTCCCCGGCGAACCGGGCCCTGGCCTGCGCCACCGCGCTCGCCGGCACCCGCCAGCGGTGCGGCTCCACCCCGTTGGGCACCACGTCGACGCGACCGGCCGGCACGCCGAACAGCCCGGTCACCTCGTCGCGCATGTAGCCGGAGCAGACCACCACCCGGGTCGACTCGGTGCTGATCCACTGCTCGACACCGTGGATGGTGCGGTTCATCTCCTCGGGCAACCAGCCCTGGTGCCGGCCCGCCTCGGTGGCGTGAATGGTGCTGACCAGCGGCAGGTCGAGGTGCTCGCGCAGGGTCATCGCGGTGTGCGCGACCAGCCAGTCGTGGGCGTGGATGACGTCGTACCCGCCGGTGGAGACGGCGCGCAGGGCGGCGCGGGTGAGCGTGTGGTTGAACGCCATCGTCCAGGCCAGCAGGCTCTCGGTGGCCAGCGGGAAGGTCACCGGGTCCTCGGCGGCGCGGACGACCCGCACCCCGTCGACGTACTCCTCCAGCGGCGCGCCCTCGGCATGACGGGTGACGACGGTGACCTCGTGGCCCGCGGCGACCAGCGCCACCGACAGGGCGTGCACGTGCCGGCCGAGGCCACCCACGAGCACCGGCGGGAACTCCCAGGACAGCATCAGGATGCGGTGGCTGCGCGGCGGGGTGGCCGGGCCGGGCTGCGTCGGGATCTGGGCTCGCGAGGTGAGGGTGGGCCGGTGGGTCCGGTCCGTGGCGGTGGCGGTCCGCCCGCCGACCCGCAGGGTCGTCACATCAGTCTCCGTCCGTGCAGGAAGGAACGCGCCGGCGTCGATGGCGGCGAAGGAACAAGGTTGGGTTTCGGACACGCGCGGACGCGTCCGGCGGTGCGAGGATCGAGGCATGCGCGACCAGGCGCCAGCGAACCTGCACGATCACCGGCGCATGGACGTCTGCCCGCAACAAGGAAACGTCATCTTGGCCGATTCCGCACCTTGAGGACGGTCACAGTGACTGACGGCACCGTAGGAATTCACTCGGGGTCAGTCGGGCGGATACCAGGCATTCATCCGATCGGATGGATTGGTGGCCGACCGTGCGGGGCATTACCGCCGCGCGCATCCGCCCGGCCCCCCGGACGGTGCGCTCATGATGCGGGCGCGCTCATGATTCTTGCCGAAGGAGCGACATGCAGGTCTGGCCGGGCGAGCGGTTCCCCCTCGGGGCGACGTACGACGGGATGGGCACCAATTTCGCGATCTTCTCCGAGGTGGCCGAGCGCATCGAACTCTGCCTCTTCGACGAGTGGGACGTCGGCCATGAGCGCCGGGTCGAATTGCGCGAGGTCGACGCGTACGTCTGGCACGCCTACATCCCGGGGATCGGACCGGGACAGCGGTACGGCTACCGGGTGCACGGCCCGTACGACCCGGCGAACGGGTTGCGCTGCAACCCCCACAAGCTGCTCATCGACCCGTACGCCAAGGCGATCGACTCCGACGTGCGGTGGGACCCGGCGGTGTACGACTACACACTCGGTGACCCGGAGCGGATGAGCGAGACCGACTCGGCACCGTTCATGCCGAAGTCGGTGGTGGTGAACCCGTACTTCGACTGGGGCAACGACGCCCCACCGCGCATCCCGTACCACCACTCGGTCATCTACGAGGCACACGTACGCGGACTGACCATGCGACTGCCCGGCATCCCGGAGGAACTGCGTGGCACGTACGCCGGCATCGCCTCACCCCCGATGATCGACCATCTGACCCAGCTCGGCGTCACCGCCATCGAGTTGATGCCGGTCCACGAGTTCGTCCACGACCACCGCCTGGCCGACCTGGGGCTGCGCAACTACTGGGGTTACAACACCATCGGTTTCTTCGCCCCGCACCACGGCTACTCCGCCCTCGGTCACCTGGGCCAGCAGGTGCAGGAGTTCCGGGGCATGGTGAAGGCGCTGCACGCCGCCGGCATCGAGGTCATCCTCGACGTGGTCTACAACCACACCGCCGAGGGCAACCACCTCGGCCCGACGCTGAGCTTCAAGGGCGTCGACAACCCCAGCTACTACCGCCTGTCGGAAGAGAACCGGCAGTACTACGTCGACTACACCGGCACCGGCAACAGCCTCAACGTGCGCAACCCGCACTCACTCCAGCTGATCATGGATTCGCTGCGGTACTGGGTCACCGAGATGCACGTCGACGGGTTCCGCTTCGACCTGGCCGCCACCCTCGCCCGCGAGTTCTACGAGGTGGACCGGCTCTCCACCTTCTTCGAGGTGGTGCAGCAGGACCCGGTGGTCAGCCGGGTCAAGCTGATCGCCGAGCCGTGGGACGTCGGCCCCGGCGGCTACCAGGTGGGCAACTTCCCGCCGCAGTGGACCGAGTGGAACGGCAAGTACCGCGACACCGTGCGTGACTTCTGGCGCGGCGAACCGGCCACCCTCGCCGAGTTCGCCTCCCGCATCTGCGGCTCCGCCGACCTGTATCAGGACGACGGGCGTCGCCCCTTCCACAGCATCAACTTCGTCACCTGCCACGACGGGTTCACCCTGACCGACCTGGTGTCGTACAACGACAAGCACAACGAGGCCAACGGCGAGGACAACCGGGACGGGGAGAGCCACAACCGGTCCTGGAACTGCGGCGTCGAGGGCGACACCGACGACCCCGGGGTGCTGGCCCTGCGCGCCAGGCAGCGGCGCAACTTCATCGCCACCCTGCTGCTCTCCCAGGGAGTGCCGATGATCGGTCACGGCGACGAGCTGGGCCGCACCCAGCGCGGCAACAACAACGCCTACTGCCAGGACAGCGAACTGGCCTGGGTCGACTGGGACAACATCGACCACGACCTGCTCGACTTCACCCGCCGACTGGTCGCCTTCCGCCGTCAACACCAGGTGTTCCAACGCCGCCGCTTCTTCACCGGCCTGCCGGTACGCGGCCGGGGCGCCGACGAACCCCTGCCCGACCTGGCCTGGTACACCCCCGACGGGCGGGAGATGACCGGCGAGGACTGGGGCAACGACTTCGGCCGCTCGGTGGCGCTGTTCGTCAACGGCGACGGCATCCGGGAACGCGGCCAGTACGGCCAACGCCACCACGACACCTCCTTCTGGCTCTGCTTCAACGCCCACGACGCGCCACTGGACTTCACGTCACCGCTGGCCGAATTCGGCCAGCGGTGGGAACTGGTGATCAGCACCGCCGAACCTGACCAGGACAAGGGCACCACCGTCGAGGCCGGCGGCACGGTCTGCGTACCGGACCGGTCCCTGGTGGTGCTGGAGAGGGTCGCCTGACATGACCGACACCCCTCGACCGGTCGGCGCCACCTACCGGGTGCAGGTGCGCCCCGACTTCGACCTGGACGCCACCGCCGGCCTCGCCGGTTACCTCGCCGACCTCGGCGTCACCCACCTCTACAGCGCGCCGCTGCTGACCGCCGCACCGGGCAGCACACACGGCTACGACGTGGTCGACCACGCTCAGGTCAACCCGCAACTCGGCGGCGAACCCGCCCGGCAGCGGCTGCTGCGGGCGCTGCGGTCCGTCGGGCTCGGCCTGGTCGTGGACATCGTGCCGAACCACGCCGGGGTCGCCGTACCGGCCGCCAACCCGGCCTGGTGGGACGTGCTGCGCCGGGGACGGGACTCGGCGTATGCGGACTGGTTCGACATCGACTGGGCGCGGGGCCGGCTGCTGCTGCCGGTGCTCGCCGAGGACCCCGACGCGCTGGACGACCTCACGATCGTCGACGGGGAACTGCGCTATCACGAGCACCGGTTCCCGATCGCCGACGGCACCGGCGACGGCAGCCCCCGCGAGGTGCACGACCGGCAGCACTACGAGCTGGTCTGCTGGCGGCGCGGCGACGCCGAGCTGACGTACCGCCGGTTCTTCGCCGTTTCCAGCCTGGCCGGGCTGCGGGTGGAGGATCCGGCGGTGTTCGCCGCCACCCACGAGCTGATCCTGGCCTGGGCGGCGGCCGGCGAGATCGACGGCATCCGGGTCGACCACCCCGACGGGCTGCGCGACCCGGCCGGCTACCTGGCCCGGCTACGCGACGCCGCCCCCGACACGTGGCTGATCGTGGAGAAGATCCTGGAGTACGGCGAGGAGTTGCCTGGCTGGCCGGTCGACGGCACCACCGGCTACGACGCCCTCGCGGCGGTCTGCGGAATCTTCGTCGACGGTGACGCCGAAGCCGACTTCACCGCCCTGGACACCCGGCTGACCGGCCGGGCCACCTCCTGGGCCGACCTGACCCACGACACCAAACTCGGCGCCGCCACCCGACTGCTCGCCGCCGAGCTGACCCGACTGGCCGCCCTCGCCCCCGAGGTGGACGCCGATGCCGCCCGCGCCGCCCTGGCCGAGTTGGCCGCCGCGTTCCCGGTCTACCGCGGCTACCCGCCCGACGGGGTACGCCACCTGGCCAACGCCCGCGCCGAGGCCGGCCGCCGCCGCACCGACCTGACCGGGGCCCTGGACGCGATCACCCGGCGGCTGCGCGACCCCGACGACGAACTGGCCCGCCGCTTCCCCCAGTTCACCGGCGCGGTGATGGCCAAGGGGGTGGAGGACACCGCCTACTACCGGTGGAGCCGGTTCGTCGCACTCAACGAGGTCGGAGGCAGCCCCGCCCACTTCGGCACCCTGCCCGGCCGGTTCCACCGCTTCGCCGTCGCCCGGCACGACCGCTGGCCGACAAGCATGACCACCCTGTCGACCCACGACACCAAACGCGGCGAGGACGTCCGCGCCCGCCTCGCCGTCCTCGCCGAACTGCCGCAACGCTGGGCACAGCTGGTCACCGGCTGGATGGCGGCCGTGCCGTTGCCGGACGCCGCCCTGGCGCACCTGCTGTGGCAGACCGCCGTCGGCGCCTGGCCCGTCGAGCGTGAGCGCCTGCACGCGTACGCCGAGAAAGCCGCCCGGGAGGCCGCGGTCTCGACCGGTTGGACCGACCCCGACCCGGCCTTCGAGCAGGCCATGCACGCCCTCGTCGACGCCATGTACGACGACCCGGCCGTCAGTGGCGAGCTGGCCGCCTTCGCCGCCGAGATCACCCCGGCCGGTTGGTCCAACTCGCTCGGTCAGAAGCTGATCCAACTCGCCATGCCCGGGGTGCCGGACACCTACCAGGGCACCGAACTGTGGGACAACTCCCTGGTCGACCCGGACAACCGCCGCCCGGTCGACTTCGGCGTACGCCGGGAGCTGCTGGCCCGGCTCGACGCCGGCTGGCAGCCGGCGGTGGACGACACCGGCGCGGCCAAGCTGCTCGTGGTGTCCCGGACCCTGCGGGCCCGCCGGGACCGGCCGGAGCTGTTCGGCGACTACCAGCCGATGCTGGTGCACGGCCCGGCGGCCCGCCACGCCGTCGCCTTCGACCGGGGTGGCGCGGTAGCGGTGGCCACCCGCCTGCCCCTGCGGCTGGCCGCCGAGGGCGGCTGGCGCGACACCACCCTGTCATTGCCCGTTAATCAGATGTCGTGCCTGTTCACCGGTCGGGTCTACAGTGATGGACGGGTCCGACTCGCGGACCTGTTGGCCACATATCCCGTCGCTCTGCTGGTGCCCACCACCTGACCCGGGAGGCTGCGTCATGTCCGAATTCACGGTCTGGGCGCCCGAGGCGAAACGGGTACGGCTGCGCCTGCCCGACGCCGACCACGAGATGAGAGCCGGCCGGGGCGGCTGGTGGCGCGTCGAGGTCCCCGACGCCGGCTCCGACTACGCGTTCCTGCTGGACGACGACGACCAGGCGTTGCCCGACCCCCGCTCCCTGTGGCAGCCCTTCGGCGTGCACGGCGTCAGCCGCGCCTACGACCACTCGGCCTTCGCCTGGACCGACAGCGCCTGGACCGGCCGCCAACTGCCCGGCAGCATCCTCTACGAACTGCACGTCGGCACCTTCACCCCCGAAGGCACCTTCGACGCCGCGATCGACAAGCTCGACCACCTGGTCGACCTCGGCGTCGACATGATCGAACTGCTGCCGGTCAACGCCTTCAACGGCGAACACAACTGGGGGTACGACGGCGTCTGCTGGTTCGCCCCGCACGAACCGTACGGCGGCCCGGACGGGCTGAAACGGCTCGTCGACGCCGCCCACGCCAAAGGTCTGGGGGTGATCCTCGACGTCGTCTACAACCATTTCGGGCCCTCCGGGGCCTACGCGCCGCGCTTCGCGCCGTACCTCAGCGACCGCACCACCCCCTGGGGACAGGCCGTCAACCTCGACGGCCCGCACTCCGACGGGGTTCGCCGCTTCATCCTCGACAGCGTGCTCATGTGGCTGCGCGACTACCACGTCGACGGCCTGCGCCTGGACGCCGTACACGCCATGCCCGACACCCGCGCGGTGCATCTGCTGGAGGAGATCGCCGTCGAGGTCGAGAGTCTGTCGGTGCACCTGGGCCGCCCGCTGTCGTTGATCGCCGAATCCGACCTCAACGACCCCCGGCTGATCAGCCCACGCGAGGCCGGTGGCTACGGCCTGCAGGCCCAGTGGAACGACGACGCCCACCACGCCCTGCACACCCTGCTCACCGGCGAACGGCAGGGCTACTACGGCGACTTCGGCACCATGGAATGCCTCGCCGAGGTGCTGACCGGCGCCTTCTTCCACACCGGCACCTGGTCCAGCTTCCGCAACCGCCAACACGGCCGCCCGGTCGACCCGCGTACCCCCGGGCACCGCTTCGTGGCGTACCTGCAGAACCACGACCAGATCGGCAACCGTGCGGTCGGTGATCGCCTCTCGGCGTCGCTGTCGCCCGCCATGCTCCGGGTCGGCGCGGTGCTGCTGATGGCCTCGCCCTTCACCCCGATGCTGTTCATGGGGGAGGAGTGGGCTGCTTCGACGCCCTGGCAGTACTTCACCTCCCACCCGGAACCCGAACTGGCCACCGCCGTTGTGCTGGGTCGCCGTCAGGAGTTCGCCACCCACGGCTGGACCGCCGAGGCGGTGCCGGACCCGCAGGACCGGCAGACGTTCGTACGCTCCCGGTTGGACTGGGCCGAGCTGGACAAACCCGAACACCGGGCGATGTACGACTTCTACCGGCGGTTGATCGCGTTGCGGAAGTCACGGCCCGAGCTGTCGGATCCGCACCTGTTCGCCGTCGAGGTGCGGCACGGGGACCGGTTCCTGGTAATGCGGCGCGGTGGGTGCCTGGTAGCGGCGAACCTGGCCGACAAGCCGCAGCGGGTGACGTTGCCGGGGGTGGCCCGACGGGTCCTGCTGGCCACGGGGGAGGGGGTCACGGTGACCCGCGACCGCATCGACCTACCAGCAGAAACAGCAGCCATCGTGGCCTTGTGAGGAAGAGGAAGGCGCGCGATAGGTGCGCGTTCGTCGGCCCGGCATTGACTCAATGTTATCCCTGATAACCGAACTGTGCGTAGGCTCGCGGTCGATATGCGAGGGTACATCAGGTCGAGCGGGTGTACGGCGGACCAGGCAACTATGGACAATCGGATGATGGCGTAAGGAGCCCGATAGGGACGACAGTCATCAGGTCGATTCGAGTGTATTCTTGGAATAGAGGATCAGCGTGAAAGGTGCCCTCGCAGCTGCAGCCGCCATCGCAGGCATTTTTAGCGCGATCTTTGCCATCGTCGTCTACGTCTTTCCGAGGAGTGAGTCGGGGTCTGATGGCTCCATCCGGAAGGCGGACCAATATGCCGGCCAATCGCCGCATCCTATCAGTCCCTCAGAGCCGCTCCCGCGCAAGACGGAGGAAGCTGACGCTCAATCATCATCGCCGACTCCGGCGACTGCCGGAACATCATATCGTCCTGATGGTCCAGATGTTACCGTCCAGCCGGTCATCGAAACAATATACTTGTCCAGGATGCGCGCTAGCGGTGTGCACGGGACGATTCAGAAGGGCCCAAAGGCGATTCGTGGTGTCAACTATCCAAACTCCGTCTACCTGTGCTCCGAACTCTCATGGGCTGGGAACATCAACTGTAACAGGGACGAATCGAATCCGTACTATGTGGAGTATGTAGTGCCCGAAGGTCGCCCGAAGCTCCGCATGGTCATAGGTCTGTCTGACGACTCGCCGAGTACTTGCTCTACCCAGTTGACGATTTCTGTAGGAGGCAAGGCGATCTACGACGAGAAGCTTTTGGCGGGTGCAAAATACGATCGCACCTGGCGCGTTGAGGTGGGCGAGCGTGTGAAGTTCTCGGTGCGCCCATTGCCGGGGGGCGGGCGGTGCCGGACCGTGTTCGGGGACGCTCGCTTCGAGCCTGCGGAATAGGCTTCCGCCGTCCAAGACCTAATCGCACGGATCTGCCACACCGAGCAGCGTGCAGCCGGTGTACCGTCGCCGGGCAGGTCTACCTTTTGGATCGAGGATGGCGTGCGGATGGGCGTATCCTCTGTATTCGTAGCCGATGCAGTGCCTCACCATCCATACATGGTTTGCCCGCCGCCGAGGTATATGGCCTCACGTTGATTCCGGGCTCGGATAGCCGCAGCAACCCGTGGGGCGACGTTGCTGGGAAGCCGGTCGCTGGCGTCTCCTGGCGGCAAGAACGCCAAATCCTCCAGCTCCTGCATCTGTAGCTTGACGCTTGCTGATTCGGCGATAGTTCCACAGTCGAACACAAAGCTGACAATCGACCGCGGTCGTTGATCGCTGGGGGGTGCCCAGTCCACGACAAGTAGGCGGCCAACTGTCAGCGTGAGTCCCAGTTCTTCGCGGACCTCGCGAGCACACGCCTCGTGCGGGTATTCGCCTTCGTCAACATAGCCGCCGGGAAAGGCCCAGTGATCTCGGTAGGTTGGCTTGACGAGCAAGACGTTGCCGGCCGGATCCGTGATGAAGGCGGCTGCGGCAGCGTAGAAGGAGGCGAGGTTGGCGTACCAAGTGGCAGGCTCCGTCCAGGTCACGTCGGTGACGCTAGCGGAGACGGCTCGATCTGGCTCCCGGTCAGGCGGTCGATGCCGTGGTGCGAAGAGCAAGCAGTAGTTCGTTTACCTGGGGTACTGCCTGGTGAGGTCCGAGGACATCGACGAGTTCGCGGACACGATCCTTTACACGCGCCGATCGGACCGCCGTTGCATGCTGCGCCAGTTGCCGGCCCCAATCGCACGCGGTATCGAACTCCCCGGCTTGGGCATAGGTCGTCGCGATGAGTGCCGTGTGCAGGGCGAGCGTTCTGGGGTTTTGTTCGCCGAGGGCGACCGCGTTGGGTTGGTGCCGTAGGGCCTGACGGCTCAGGCGCAGATCGCTCATGCACTTCAACGCGGCACCGGCAAAGTGTGCAGGGCTGAAGTAGTTGACCCAGCGAGGGCCGGTGTTGGGTGAAGCTCGGTCGAGAGCACGTTCAGCCTTGGCCAATGCCGCTTGGCAGACCTGCTTGTCTCCTGAGCGGCCGTAGGCACTGGCGGCGGTGGTGTAAAGGCGGGCGAGGACAGCGGCAGGGGCCCGGCCTGCTCCGTCGATCGCCGCTTCGGCGAGCCGTGCCGCGTCCTGAGCGTGGCCCAGATAGATGGCCTGGGTAGCGAGATTGGCCAGCAGGTGGGCCCCGAACAGACGGTCATCTGCCGCCTTGGCGAGCCGTAGGGCAACGGTCAGGTGATGTTGAGCGTTGCCGTGGTCACCTGCGTCGTAGGACATGAAAGCCAGTTGGCCAGTGAGCATGGCGGTTGCACGCATGAGGTCTCGCCCGACGGCATCGGTGTAGGTGCCGTGCAGCATAGGGGCTACCTGACGCACGAGGATGTCGGCCATGAGTGTCCGGACGCGCGAGGAACCGCCACCATGACGCCGGTCAAGATCGGTGAAATGGTCAGCGAGGGCGTACAGCGACTGCACTTCGGCTGTTGTGACAGGCTGTCGGCCGGTCCGGCTGACCGGCTTGTCGGGCCAGTCGTACCGCCAGGCGAATGCGGCCTGGAGGGCATTAGCGCTATCGAAAGTGCCGCTGGTCCGCAGACTGGCCTGTTTGGTCAGCCTCGTCCAGATCCGCTCGGCGTATCCAATCGCGTCAGCGGTGGATGCAGGGTAGGGGACGTTCTCGGCAACCTGAGCAGTCGCGAATCCCAACTCCGCGATCGCAACCGGGCGACCGAGTCTGCGGCTGAGAACCTCGGCCATGATGGTTTGGACATATTCGGCGGGCTGGCGTCCACGTAGCCACCAGTAGACGCTGGCGGCGTCGTACCGCCAGGTGCCGTGGACGCGGCCAGCGTGATTGAGTTGGCGGGCGAAGGCAGCACGGGCGTTGCCGTAGCCCGCAGCGCCCAGCAACGCTTCGAAGGCTCCGTTTGTGACCGGTCGCACCACGGCTTGCACCTCTCGAGATTGATCGGCTACTGCCGGTGATTAGCCTATGGTCTATCGATCTGCTGTGGGGGGGACACGCAACCCCGCGCAACCTCTGTTAGGCCGACGCAATAGCGCGCACCGGCCGCCATCTGTCCCGCCGATTGGTAGTCGGCTTCGCTGCTATTGGGGTGCCCGCACGCGGCGGCGCTCCGAGGCGACGGAGGTGACGATGAACCGCGACGAGCCGGTCAGTCGGGGTGAGCAGATTCAGGCGGCTGAGCGGGAGGCGGCGAAGCGGCGGCTGTTGGAGCAGGCCGAGGCGGAGCGCGTACCGATGGAGGAGACCACTCGGGCGGTGCCGGATCGGCGGTGGCGGCGTGACCGGCCGCAGTGAGGTGCCGATCGGCCGACGGGTGGCGCAGTGGCGGATGCGGCGGCGGATGACGCAGCAGGGCCTCGCCGACCGGCTGGGGAAGTCGAAAAGCTGGGTGGACAAGGTGGAGCGAGGTGCCCGTCGACTCGACAGGTTCTCGGTGATCCAGGCTATCGCCGAGGTGCTGCGCATCGACCCGGCGGTGTTGCTCGGCCAGCATCCGCTGTCAACCGGCGGCGACGTACGCGATGGGTTCGATGGGGTACGCGCGGCCCTTGCGCGGTACGGGGTCTTCGAGGCGTCGGCGCGTCAGGTGCCGCTGGCAGAGCTGCGTCGGCGGGTGGGTCATGCTTGGTTGAGCTTTCAGCATGGGCAGTACGCCCAGGTGGTGCGTGCGCTGCCTGGGCTGCTGGACGCCGTGCAACTGTCGTCGGTGTCGGAGCACGGGGAGTTGCCGGTGCAGGCGTACCGGGTCGCCTCGTCGGTGCTGGTGAAGCTGGGTGAGGCCGACCTCGGGTGGTTGACCGCCGACCGGGCGGTGGCGGCGGCCGGCGAGGATGCGGTGTTGGCGGGTGCGGCGGCCATCTCGATCGGGCAGGCGCTGCGGCTCGCCGGTCGGCAGCGGCTGGCGCTGGCCGCCACCGTTGCCGCCGCGCAGCGGCTGACCGGCGTTGCGGCGCGACCGGCGGGGGATGGGGTGGCGTCGGGTCGGCGGGCGCAGGAGTTGGCGGTAGGTGGGACGCTGCTGCTCCAGGCCGCTCTCGCCGCGGCGGGCTGCGGCGAGCCTGGGCAGGCCGGGGTGCTGCTCGACCAGGCCGCAGCGGTGGCGGGCCGGGTCGAGGTCGCCGACGATCCGTACGGTACGAGTTTCGGGCCGGTCGCCGTGGAGCTGGCGCGGGTGGTGGTGGCGGTCGAGCGGGGCGCTGCGGCCGAGGCGGTCGGTCGGCACGAGCTGCTGATCCGGCGGGACGGGTGGCGGCGGTTGTCGCCCGAGTACCGGGGCGCCTACCTGGTGGACGCCGCGCGGGCGTACCTGCTGGCCGGTGACCTGTCCGGGGCGGGACGGATGCTGGTCGCGGCGGATGGTGTCGCGCCCGCTGAGGTCCGGTTGCGCCCCTGCGCGCGTACCCTCCTCGCCGAGCTGGCCCGGGGTCGACCCGCACCGCCCGGCGTGGCCCGCCTGGCCACCCTCGTCGGCCTCACCCGCTGACCCACCGCTGCCCTGGCCGCCGTGACGCTCGCAAGATCGTGCTCGATGTGGGATCGAGTGCTTGACCGTCGTGCTGAGGCCACTCGATTCCATATCGAGCGTGACCATGATCGCGTGTGGGCTCGTCCAGGTCGGGTAGGGGTGACGACAAGGACGAGTTCGACAGCGGGAGGTTGATCATGACCGCAACCAAGCCGGACCAGGATGTCATTGATCTGCTCGTCGACCAGCATGAGCAGATCAGGTCGTTGTTCGCGGAGGTCAGGGAGAGCGAGGGGGAGGCCAAGCAGCAGGCCTTCCAGGATCTCGTACGCCTGCTGGCCGTGCACGAGAGCGCCGAGGAGCAGGTGGTGCATCCGGCGGCGCGGGCCGACGCGGGGGACGCGGTGGTCGACGCGCGGCTGCGTGAGGAGAGTGAGGCCAAGCGCGAACTCTCCGAGCTGTACGAGATGGGCACCTCGGCGCCGGGGTTCGACGCCCGGTTCGCCGCGTTCGAGCAGGCGGTGCTGGACCATGCGCGGCACGAGGAGCAGGAGGAGTTCCCGCAGTTGCGGCGCGACACCGATCCGCAGCGGCTGCGTCAGATGGCCGGTGCCGTGCGGGCCGCCGAGGCGATCTCGCCCACCCGGCCGCATCCGGCGGCGGGTGAGTCGCCGGTGAGCAACATGCTGCTCGGGCCGCCGGTGGCGGTCTTCGACCGGATGCGGGACGCGGTCCGTGACTGGCGCCAGTCCCACGACAGCGAGCATCAGTCGCACGGCAGGTGACCTGAGGGTCGGGCGTGCGGGGGCACGGTCGTGCTCGATTCCGGATCGAGTGGCATCCCTACAAAGGTGAGGCCACTCGATCCGGGATCGAGCGTGAGAGTGGGAGTGGCCAGGTGGCTGCTAGACCCAGGGGGCGGTCGGGTACCAGGGGATGATCTCGCGGCGGGCGAGCAGGCGGACGTCCCAGTAGAGGAACATGAAGGCGCCCGCGATGATGAACGCCACCGCGATGGTGGCGGCCAGTCGGGTCGGCTTGGCGGCGAACCAGCGCTGGAGTCGGCTGCCGACGAACCAGCTCAGCAGCAGGAACAGGATCGCCATGATCACGATGTTGCCGATCGACTGGAGGGTGAAGGCGGCTGCGCCGTACAGCGGGTTGCCGCTCTCGGCGGCGTCGCGGAACATCTGCCGGAACAGCGGGAACGGCCGTCCGATCAGGAAGCCGGCGATGAGCGCGCCCATGAAGACAAGCGGGGCGTTCGGGTAGCGCTGCGAGATCCGGGCGAACGGGTCCGGCACCACCTTCAACGCGGCCAGTCCCAGGTAGATCATGACCAGGCCGATGATGCCGTAGACCACCATGGACTGGATGCTGCGCGGTGACAGCGAGCCGGGCACGTTCGGCGCGGTGGAGAACTGCGGCATCGCAGTGCCGACCAGGCCGACGATCGCACCGTAGAGGGCGGAAACCGCGATCATGCCGACCGCCATCCAGCCGAGTGGGCGCAGCGGCGCCAGGAAGCGGCTCATCCGGCTGTCGGCCGTGCCGGTCAGGGGAGCGAGAGCGCCGAAGGCGGCGATGTTGCAGGCGGTGAAGGTGCCGGCGATCCCGGAGACGAACGCGAACATCACGCCCGCCACCGCCCCGCTGATCGGCGTTTCCTTCGCGTCGTGGCCCAGCAGGGTGTTGGCGACGTTGTCGCCGATTGTCGAATCGACGAATTCGGCGGACCAGACGACGGTGAGCAGGAAACCGCCAAGCAGGCTGAGCAGGATGATCATCCCGCGTCGGCGGGGGACGTCTCCGGGAGCGAACAGGGAGGTGGCGCGGGAGTCGGACGGTAGCTGGATCTTGTCGGCGGCCTGCGGGCGGCGGGTACGACGTTCTGCTTGTGTCACGGAAAGACTCCTCAGCATCACGGAGGGTGAGAATTGATGATGCTGGATTATTCGAGCGTGCCTTTCTCCCTGATTGCTCTATGTAATGCCGGAACGGCTGATGGTGGGGTCGGTCGAGGTGGTGGCACCACCCACCCCTGGCTTGCATGGGTATGCGCCGTGGTGCATACTCTTCCTTGTGTCCAAGGTTCTGACCTCCCTGCCCATCGGTGAACGTGTCGGCATCGCCTTCTCCGGCGGCCTCGACACCTCGGTCGCGGTCGCGTGGATGCGCGACAAGGGCGCGATTCCGTGCGCCTACACCGCCGACATCGGCCAGTACGACGAGCCCGACATCGCCTCGGTGCCCGGCCGCGCGCTCAACTACGGCGCCGAGCTGGCCCGGCTGGTCGACTGCCGAGCCGCCTTGGTCGAGGAAGGGCTGGCGGCGCTGACCTGCGGCGCCTTCCACATCCGCTCGGGCGGGCGGGCCTACTTCAACACCACCCCGCTGGGCCGGGCGGTCACCGGGACGCTGCTGGTGCGGGCCATGGTCGAGGACGACGTCCAGATCTGGGGTGACGGCTCCACCTTCAAGGGCAACGACATCGAGCGGTTCTACCGCTACGGCCTGCTGGCCAACCCGCAGCTGCGCATCTACAAGCCGTGGCTGGACGCCGACTTCGTCACCGAACTCGGCGGGCGTAAGGAGATGTCGGAGTGGCTGCTGGAACGCGGCCTGCCCTACCGGGACAGCACCGAGAAGGCGTACTCCACCGATGCCAACATCTGGGGTGCCACGCACGAGGCGAAGACCCTGGAGCACCTGGACACCGGCATCGAGACGGTCAACCCGATCATGGGGGTCCGGTTCTGGGACCTGTCGGTGGAGATCCCCACCGAGGACGTCACCATCGGCTTCGACCAGGGTCGCCCGGTGACGATCAACGGCAAGGAGTTCGCCAGCGCGGTCGACCTGGTGCTGGAGGCCAACGCCATCGGCGGCCGGCACGGCCTGGGCATGTCCGACCAGATCGAGAACCGGATCATCGAGGCCAAGAGCCGCGGCATCTACGAGGCCCCCGGCATGGCGCTGCTGCACGCCGCGTACGAGCGGCTGGTCAACGCCATCCACAACGAGGACACCCTGGCCAACTACCACAACGAGGGTCGTCGCCTGGGCCGGTTGATGTACGAGGGCCGCTGGCTGGACCCCCAGGCGCTGATGCTGCGCGAGTCGTTGCAGCGCTGGGTGGGCACGGCGGTCACCGGGGAGGTGACGCTGCGGCTGCGTCGGGGCGAGGACTACTCGATCCTGGACACCACCGGCCCGGCCTTCAGCTACCACCCGGACAAGCTGTCGATGGAGCGTACCGAGGACTCGGCCTTCGGCCCCTCCGACCGCATCGGTCAGCTCACCATGCGTAATCTGGACATCGCCGACTCGCGGGCCAAGCTGGAGCAGTACGCGAACCTCGGCATGGTCGGCGGCGGATCGCCGCAGCGGATGGTCGGCGCCGCGCAGGCGGCCTCGACCGGGCTGATCGGCGCGATGCCGCAGGGTGGCGCCGAGGCGATCGCCTCCCGGGGCGTGGCCCCGGCCGAGGACGAGGCCCTCGACCGGGCCGCCATGGAGTTCGGCGTCGACTGACCCTCACCGCCGGGACCGACTCGTCACCGGTCAGCCCTGTCGCGGCTGACCGGTGAAGTCGCCGGTGAGCGAGACCGTCAGATGGTGACCACGATCTTGCCCGCCGGGTGCCCGGTGCGCAGATGGCGGAGAGCGTCGGCCGCCTCGGCCAGCGGATAGCAACTGTCGACCGGCGGGGTGAGTGCGCCCGAGGCGATCAGGTCACGCAGTTCGTCGAGGTCCTCGCTGCGCTCCACGGCACTGACGTTGCGCAGTCGATGGCCGACGAACAGGGACAGCAGCGGTGCCCCGAACATCTGCCGGCCGTACCCGCCGAGCAGCCCACCCCGGGTGTACGTGCCACCGACCAGCGCCAGGGTGCCGCGCGGGGTGAGCGCACGACGCATCAACGACAGCGGACGGTCACCGCCGGTGTCGATGACCACGTCGTACACCGGACCGTCCCGGTCGACCTCCTCGCGGGTGTAGTCGAGCACGTCGTCGGCGCCGAGGGAACGGACGAGGTCGGCCCTGGCGGGGGCGCAGACACCGGTCACGGTGGCGCCGTACGCCTTGGCGATCTGCACCGCCTGTGATCCGACGCCGCCGGAGGCCCCGATCACCATGACCCGCTGCCCCGGCCGCACCGCGCCGCTGTCGCGTACGGCGCGCAGCGCCGTCAACCCGGAGACGGGAGCCGCGGCAGCCTGGGCGAAGGACACGTTCGCCGGCTTGTGGGCCAACCGCCGCGCAGAGGTGCTGGCGAACTCGGCGTACGACCCGCGCAGGCAGGTGCCGAACACCTCGTCGCCCGGCCGGAACCGGGTCACCCGGGCGCCGACCTCGGCCACCACCCCGGCCAGGTCCCGGCCGCGTACCGGCACCCGGGGCCGGCGCAACCCGCTGGCCAGGCGCACCAGGTACGGCTGACCGACCATGAAGATCCAGACTCCGGGATCCACCGCCGCCGCGCGCACCTGCACGAGCACCTCGTCGTCACCCACGCGGGGCCGGTCGACCGCGCCCAGCCGCAGTACGTCGGCCGGGCCGTAGCTGTCCTGAACGATGGCCCTCACGGTGCCACCTCCTCGGAGTCGGGGTACTGGAAGACGTCGTCGAGCCGTACGCCGAACACCCGGGCGATCCGGAACGCCATCTCCAGGGAGGGGGAGTAGCGGCCCTGCTCGATGGCGATCACTGTCTGCCGGGTCACTCCGACCCGCTCGGCGAGATCGGCCTGGGTCATCTCGTCGTGGGCGAAGCGCAACGCCCGGATGTTGTTGGTGACGCGTGTCGGTTTCACCACTGCGGAACGCCCCTGCGGTAGACGATCACCTTCGCCAGGGAGCCGATCACGGCCGACAGGACGAAGCAGAGGTAGATGACGTTGGCGATCCAGAACCAGTCCCACTCGGCCATCGCCATGAGCAACGCCGACACCGCGCCGATGACCACGAACGCGTGGCCGACGTGGTCGCCGAGGCGCCCGATCTCCCGGTCGCGGTCATCCTTGACCCGCGAGGCCCGCGGACTGGCCATCCCCATCCCGATCTCGGCCAGCATGCTCGCGACCATGGCGCCGCCCACCGTCCAGAGCAGCGCGCCGACGTAGGGCACCGCGGTAAGCGGCCCGCCGTCGTGCCGGCCCAGCACGACCGCCACATAACCGGCGTACGCGATCACGCTGACCACCAGCATGATCCACGCGCGTTTCTCCTCGTGCGTCACGACGACCTCCCCGAGGTAAAGAATCTTTGACATCCTCAGAGTAAGGCCTTCTTGACATCATGTCTAGAAAACTTTACATAGCCGATCTTGTGGGCGGGCGAGACGTCGCGGAGGGCTCGGTGGTGCCAGTTCACCGCTGGTTCATCCGGAACGCAAAGCTGATTCATAGCCTCGCCCGCTTGGATGTGCTGGTCCCCGTCGTCACAGAGATCGGCCATGTCGTATGCGTTCGTGGCTCCGCCGGGCTGCGTCCCAGGCCCCAGACCCGCAGTCGTCCTCCCGGCCACAGTCGACCCCGCAGGTCGGGCCGGAGACCGGTGACGACCGGGGCGGGCATGCGCTGCGGGCGCCGAGCAGGTTGCACGCCTTCAACCGGTACGAGATCAAGTATCTGGTGCCGACCGGCGACGTCCCGGCGTTGCGCGAGCACTTCGCCGCCCGGATGGACCGCGACAGTCACGGCGGCGACACCGGGTACGGCGTGTGGAGCGTCTACTACGACACCGCTGAGTTGCGCTTCTACTGGGAGAAGATCGAAGGGCTGAAGTTCCGCCGCAAGCTGCGGGTGCGGCACTACGGCGAGGCGTCCACGGTCACCGACGACAGCATCGTGCACGTCGAGATCAAGCAGCGGGTCAACCGGGTCACCCAGAAACGGCGGGTGGCGTTGCCGTACCACCTGGCCCGTGACCTGTGCGACCGGCGACAGTTGGTCGAGCACACCCCGGAGCAGCGCGCCTTCCTCGACGAGGTGCTGGAACTGCTCTGCGGCCTGGACCTGCGGCCGGTGGCGATGACCGGCTACCAGCGCGAGGCGTTCATCGGCCGGGACGCCGACCTCGGCCTGCGGGTCACCCTCGACCACCGGGTACGCGGTCGGGACCGCGACTTCCACCTCGGCGCGGACGCCGAGAACCGGCTCATCGTGCCGGCGACGTTCTCCGTGCTGGAGATCAAGGCCAACGAGCGGGTGCCGTACTGGCTGACCGACCTGGCCGCCCGGACGAACCTGTCAATCGTCCGCATGTCGAAGTACTGCCAGAGCGTCGAGGCGTTCGGTCGTGCCCCCCGCTCCCTCTTCCACGTCCCCGACGACGCCGAGTCGGCTGCCGCCGGCAGCCCGTTGAAAAGTGAGGTCTGAACCCATGCCGTTCGAGTTCCAGGATCTGTCCGGCACCTTCAGTGTCGGCGACATCGCCCTGGCCCTTTCGCTGTCGTTCCTGCTCAGCGCCATGATCGGTTGGGTCTACCGGTTCACCCACCGCAACGTGTCGTACAGCCAGTCGTACGTGCAGACACTTGTCATCCTCGGCATGCTCATCTCGCTGATCATGCTTGTCGTCGGCTCCAACATCGCCCGCGCCTTCGCCCTGGTGGGCGCGCTGTCGGTGGTGCGGTTCCGCAACGCCATCAAGGAGACCCGTGACGTCGGGTTCATCTTCCTGGTGATGGGCGTGGGCATGGCCTGCGGCACCCGGTTCTACCTGCTGGCGGTGGTCGCCGCCGTGACGATCAGCCTGATCATCGTGCTGATGTACCGCTTCAACTGGTTCGCCTCCAACGTCCAACGCCAGGTGGTCAAGGTGCAGGTGCCACCCGGCAGCCACACCGACCACATCCAGGACGTGCTGATCCGCTTCACCAGCGAATTCGAACTGGTCAGCATGGAGACCATCCGGGGCGGCGCGCTTACCGAGATCATGTACACGGTGCGGTTGAAGAAGGGCACCGAGCCCGCCGACCTGATCAACGCGCTGGCCGAGCGGACCGGCGGCCAGCGGGTGACCGTGCTGACCGGCTACGACCAGACGGACCTGTGATGCGCTGGCGGCATCGCATCCCGGTCCGGATCCGGCACTACTGGAAGTTCCTCGCGGGCTGCCTCGCGTTCGCGCTGGTGCTCGCCGTGACGCTCAGTTCGGTGCCGATCCGCCCGTACGTGACAAGCACCAGCGCCAGCGGCGGTGACCTGGTCACCCAGGACATCGCCGGCACCGTCGACCTCTTCGACGAGACCGTGGCGCACCGCATCGAGTTGGTCTTCCGCGACGCCGACTACGAACGGATGCTGGACGCCTTCTACGCCGAGGGGGAGAAGGAGTACCTGGAGGCCGACCTGGTCATCGACGGCACCGCCATCCCCAGCGTCGGCATCCGACTCAAGGGCAACTCCACCCTGCGCAGCCTGACCCGCAACGGGCAGACCTCACAGCGCGGCGGCGGCCCGCAAGGCCCGAACGCTCCGAACAGGCCGGATGGTCGAGGCCCCGGCCAGGCTGGGCCCGATGGTCAGGCTGGGCCCGATGGTCAGGCTGGGCCAGGTGGTGCCGGCGGGCCGGGTGGATTCTCGCGGACGTCACTGCGGGCCGAGGAGCCGGAGACGCTGCCTTGGCTGATCCGCTTCGACGAGTACGTCGACGGCCGCCGGTACCAGGGCCATCGGGAGATCGCGGTGCGGGTGGCCGGCATGGGCGGCGGATCCACCGTGCTCAACGAGGCGGTCACCCTCAACCTGCTCGCCGCCGCCGGCGAGGTGGCCCAGGAGTACGCGTACACCAGCTTCACCGTCAACGACCGGCCGACCACCGCCCGGCTGGTCGTGGAGCATCCCGACGAGCATTTCGCCGAGGACTTCGACGCTCCCGGGGTGCTGTACAAGGCGCTGGCCACCAGCGAGTTCACCGACCAGGGCGACGACCAGACCGCGTACGCCGACGACTTCAAGCAGATCACCATGAAGGGCAGCCAGGACCTGCAACCCGTCATCGACCTGATCAGGTGGGTCGACACGGCCAGCGACGCCGAGTTCGACACCCAGCTCGCCGACCGGCTCGACGTGACGTCCTTCGCCCGGTACGTCGCCTGGCAGAACCTGCTGCTCAACTTCGACGACATGGCCGGTCCCGGCCGCAACTACTACCTCTGGTACGACCTGACCTCCAAGAAGTTCAGCGTCATCGGCTGGGACTACAACCTGACGTTCAGCGGGGACGCCGCCCAGGGGCCCCACGAGCAGGGCCGCTTCGGTGGGGGCGGTGCCTTCCGGGGCGGCGCGAACCAGGGCGGTCCGGACCGCGCGGGCGGCGCGCAACAGGACACCACCGGCCCGCCCGACGGTTTCACGCCGCCTGACGGTTTCACGCCGCCTGACGGTTTCACGCTGCCCGAAGGTTTCACGCCACCCGAAGGTTTCACACCGCCCGGCGGAACCGCTGGACCGGGTGGGAACGCTGGACCGGGTGGGAACGCTGGACCGGGTGGGGACGCCGGACCGGGTGGCGGCGGACACAAGCTCAAGGAGCGGTTCCTCGCCAGTGAGAAGTTCACCCAGGTGTACGAGGACGCCTACCGCGACCTCTACCAGGAGGTGTACGCCAGCGGTGCGGCGCTGGGCGCGGTCGACGCCATCACAAGCGTGCTGGCCACTGTCGACGGATACGACGCGGCGGCGGCCGGCAGGGATGCGGAGAGCCTGCGCACGCTGATCGGCCAGCGCACCGAGAGCCTTGCCAGCAACGAGGTGATCACCCGGAGCTGACCGGCCGAGGCGTGGCGGCCAGGACCGGACCCAGCCCTCGCTGCTGCTCCTCGGGGCTGGTGGCGGATCGGGCGCTGGTCAGTGTGGTGGCCGGCGGTTGCTGGGTGACTGGGAGGAGAGCAACGCGTCCAGGGCGTCGAGGGTCCACGACCAGGATTTCTCGCTGTCGGGGACGCTGTGGCTGAACGCGCCGCCGAGGTCCAGGCTGGCGAAGCCGTGGAACACGCTGCCGAGCAGGCGTACCGCGTGGGTCTGCTCGGGCTCGCCCAGGTGGTAGCCGCGCAGGACCGCGCGGGCCAGCTGGGAGTGTCGGGGGCCGGCGCTGGCCGCCGCCGTCGCCGAGTCGAGTCGCAGTTGGCTGGCGGCGTACCGGCCGGGGTGTTCGCGGGCGTAGTCGCGGTAGACGTTGCCGAGCGCGACCAGGGCGTCCTTGCCGGCCCGGCCGGCCACGGCCTCGGCGGCCCGGTCGGCCAGCTCGTTCAGCGCGAACAGCGCGATGCGTACCTTCAGGTCCTGGGTGCTGCGGATGTGCGCGTACAGGCTGGCCACCTTGACGCCGCAGCGCTGCGCCAGCGCGGAGGCGGTGACCCGGTCGAAGCCGACCTCGTCGGCCAGCTCCGCACCTTCGGCCGCCAGGCGCTGCGGGGTCAGTCCCAGCCGTGCCATGTTCCCTCCAGGGTCCGTGTGTCATGACACTCTTAATGACTTTGCCTAAAGTCTTTAGGAAAAATACCATGGCGTTATGGAAGCACTGACCGAGTCAGAGATCCGTGCCGCTTTCGTCAACTGCAGCAAGGGGGAGGCCAAGCGCTTGTTCGTGCCGCGCGACCTGGCCACCCGGCCCTGGGCCGACCTGGATTACCTGGGCTGGCGTGATCCGAAGGCGGAGGACCGCGCCTACCTGGTCACCGAGCAGGCCGGCCGCCCCACGGCGCTGGTCCTGCGCAGTCCGAGCGCGGCGGCGGGGCGAGGCAGCCGCAACATGTGCTCGATCTGCCTGACCTCCCCGGAGGCCGGGGTCAGCCTGCTCGTCGCCCCCAGGGCCGGTCGCGCCGGCCGGGACGGCAGTTCGGTGGGCACCTACCTGTGCAGCGACCTGTCCTGCTCGCTCTACCTGCGCGGCAAGAAGGACGCCGGGGCCGGCGCGCGGCTGCACGAGACGATCAGCCTGGACGAGAAAATTGCCCGCACCACCACCAATTTGGCAGGCTTCATAGCGAAGGTGATGGCCTGACCGGTTCGTCATCACCGGCTAGCTGGAAGGATGCGATTTTGCTCAGCACCACCCGCCGTACCCGTGCCGGTGTGCTCGCCGCCGTAGTAACGGCTGCGCTGCTCACCGGTTGCTCGACCGACACCCCGGCCGCACCCTCCTCACCGGACGCCCCGTCGGCCACCCCGCCGGGCACCCCGTCGGCCGCGCCGGTCGCCGTCGACTTCGGTCCACTGGAGCAGGAGTTCGACGCCCGCCTCGGCGTGTACGCGGTGGACACCGGCACCGGCCGCACGATCGAGCACCGGGCCGACGAGCGTTTCGCGTACGCCTCGACGTTCAAGGCCCTGGCCGCCGCCGCGGTGCTGAAGGCGACCACCGCCGAGGAGTTGGACCAGGTCGTCCGCTACTCCCGCGACGACCTGGTCACCTACTCGCCGATCACCGAGCAGCACGTGGCGACCGGCATGACGCTGCGCGCGATCGCCGACGCGGCGGTGCGCTACAGCGACAACACCGCCGGCAACCTGCTCTTCGACCGCCTCGGCGGTCCGGCCGGCTTCAAGCAGGCACTGCGCGACATCGGCGACGACGTCACCGAGCCGGCGCGGATCGAGACGGCGCTCAACGAGGGCACCCCGGGCGACGTCCGCGACACCAGCACGCCCCGGGCGCTGGCCACCTCGCTGCGGGCGTACGCGGTCGACGACGCGCTCACCACCGAGGACCGGGACATGCTTGTCGACTGGCTCAAGCGCAACACCACCGGGGACAAGGTGATCCGGGCCGGCACGCCCGACGGCTGGGTGGTCGGCGACAAGACCGGCTCCGGTGGCTACGGCACCCGCAACGACATCGCGGTGATCTGGCCGCCGGACCGGGCGCCCATCGTGCTGGCCGTGCTCTCCAGCCGGGACGCCGAGGACGCCGGCACGGACGACGCCCTCCTCGCCCGTGCCGCCGAACTCAGCTTGAACGCCCTGCGCTGAGGCGCGGATCAGGGCGCGGCGGGGCCGGTCAGGTCGAAGTGCGCGGTGACCGGCGAGTTGCGCACCCGTAGGGTCCGGGCATCGTCGATGCCGGCGGCGTTCGGATACCAGCGGCTCGGCGTGTACGCGCAGTCGCAGCGCAGCAGCACCCGTTGCCCGGGCAGCAGCCGCAGCTGGTAACTCTCGGCGGCATCGGCCACACCCACCACGTCGCCGGTGCGCGCGTGGAAGGCGACGACCTGTGAGTAGAACGGCATCTCGGCGGTGGTGATCGTGCCGCTGACCACTGTGCCGGCGGTGAGGGCCGTATCGGCGGTGACGGTGCCGCCGGCGGGTACCCGCACCGTGGCGGCCCGCAGCCGGTCGGCGGTCGCCCCGGACCACTGGCTGGCCAGCCCGTAACCGCTGAAGTACAACGGCCAACGGTACGGCCCGAGACCGGTCATCGTGTAGCGGCCGTCGTCGTCGGTGAGCACGCCCTGACTGCCGTACTTGGGGTGCTGGATCTCCGGCAGCAGCAGTACGGCGGCAGCGGACACCGGGTTGCCGTCTGCGACCCGGGTCACTCGGCCGGTCACCGTGCCGGGCGGGTCGAGGCGTACCCGGGGTGCGGTGACGACCCGGCCCGGTCGTACGTGGACCATCGCCGCCCGCTCCCGCTGACCCGTGCCACCGTGCGGGCCGACCCACTGCGCGCCGTACCGGACGCTGTCGTAGGGGCGGACCAGCAGGTGGTAACGGCCGGGTGCCACGTCGGTGGCCACCACTGGGCCACCGTCGAGGTCGGTGCAGCCGCCGTACCGGCCCTGCTGTACCTCGCCCAGGCCCACGACGGTGAGCGGGTCACGGTCGGCGGGAACCAGGTTGAGGCAGGCCCGCACGGCGGCGCCGGTGACAGCGTCCCGCACGACGGCACGCACCTCGCCGGTGCTGACCGTGCCGGGTTTCCCGGCGCTGGCAGGTTGGCTGGCGGGGACGGCGGTGGCCGGTTGGCTGGCGGGGGCGGCGGTGGCGGGTTGGCTGGCGGCAGCGGGCAGCGGATGGCCGAGCCCGATGAGGAGTGCGAGGGCGGTGAACGCGACGGCCGGACGTGGCAGCGACATCGGCGGATCCTCTCGACCCGGCGGAGGGAAACGCACTCACCGTAATCGTTATATCCGCGCCGTTACGAACAGTGTCAGGAGTCGGTCAGGGGATCGGCCACTCGTGCACCGGACGGTTGCTGTGCATCAGCTCCACATAGTGCCGGACCACCTCGCGCAACGCCGTCGGCCGGTCGAGCTGGTCGGCCGACTCCAGCCGGTGCAGCGTGGCGATCTGCCAGGTCGCGCCGTTGCGTCCGGTCAGGCACCGTTGCTCGATGATGCCCAGCAGGCGGTCCCGTTCGTCCGGATCCAGACCCCACCGGTCCAGGCCGTACTGCGCCAGCGGCAACAGCCGCCGCAGCACCAGCTCGGTGACGGGCAGGTAGCCCAGGCCCGGCCAGAAGATGTGCGCGTCGATGCCGTGCCGGGCGCAGGTGTTGAAGTTCTCCTCGGCGGCGCTGAACGACATCTGCGACCACAGTGGCCGATCGGCCTCGGCCAGCGCCCGAACCAGTCCGAAGTAGAACGCCCCGTTGGCGACCGTGTCCAGCACGGTCGGCCCGGCAGGCAGCACCCGATTCTCCACCCGCAGGTGCGGGCGACCCCGGGACACGTCGTAGACCGGCCGGTTCCACCGGTAGACGGTGCCGTTGTGCAGCCGCAACTCGGCAAGCGTCGGTACGCCACCGCTGGCGAGGGTCTCCGACGGGTCCTCCGCATCGCAGACCGGCAGCAGCGCCGGGAAGTAGCGCACGTTCTCCTCGAACAGGTCGAACACCGAGGTGATCCACCGTTCACCGAACCACACCCGAGGGCGTACGCCCTGGGTCTTGATCTCCTCGGCGCGGGTGTCGGTGGCCTGCTGGAACAGCGGGATGCGGGTCTCGCGCCACAACTCCCGACCGAAGAACAGCGGCGAGTTGGCGCCGAGTGCCACCTGAACCCCGGCGATGGCCTGGGCCGCGTTCCAGTAGTCGGCGAACTGGCTCGGCCCGACCTGGACGTGGAACTGGGTGCTGGTGCAGGCCGCCTCCGGCGTGATGGTGTCGGCGGTGACCGCCAACCGCTCCACCCCGTTGATGGCGATCCGCAGGTCCTCACCACGGGCCGCGAAGATCTGCTCGTTGAGCAGTGCGTACCGGGGGTTCGCCGACAGGGTGGCCGCGGTCAGATGCTCGGGCAGCACGGTCGGCAGGATGCCGATCATCACCAGGTGCGCGCCGACCGTACGGGCCCGTTGGTCGGCAGCGTTGAGGGTGGCCCGCAGGTGTTCCTCGAACTCGACCGTGCCGGTGCCGTTCAGCCGGCGGGGCGTCACGTTGATCTCGATGTTGAACTGGCCCAACTCGGTCTGGAAGCTCGGATCGGCGATGGCCCGCAGCACGTTGGCGTTGCGCATCGCCGGCATCGAGTCGTCGTCGACCAGGTTCAGCTCGATCTCCAACCCGGTCATCGGTCGTTCGAGCTCGAAGCGGGACTCGCGCAGCATCTCGGCGAAGACGTCGAGGCAACGGCGCACCTTGTCCCGGTAGCGAGCCCGATCCTGGCGGCTGAACGTCTGTACGCCGACTTCCTCGCCCATGGTCACCACCTTGTCACCACTGGTACCCCCAACGTCGCATGTCCATGCACTCTGTGAAAAGTCCTGACGTCCGGTTACCCACCATCCGGTAGGCGGTGACCGGCGTCGCCTCTGCGCACGGCAGCATGAGCCGCCCCCGCCGCCGGCACTACCATGGCCGTCGTGCGTGACAAGGTGACCCGGTTGTTCGTGGTGGCGGCGATCGCTGAGGCGATCTCCTGGGCCGGCCTGCTCGCCGGCATGGCGGTCAAGTACGGCCCGCCCGGCAACGAACTGGGGGTGCAGATCTTCGGCCCGCTCCACGGCGCGCTCTTCGTGATCTACGGGGCGCTGGTGCTCGCGGTGGCCCGGGTACGCCGGTGGAGCCTGCTGGCCGCCGTCGTGGCGCTGGCCTGCGCGGTGCCGCCGTTCGCCACCATCGCCTTCGAGCGCTGGGCCCGCCGGCGCGGCATGCTGGACACCACCGAGCCGGTCCGCGAGCCTGCCCCGGTCGGCTGACCCTGCCCCGGTCGGCTGACCCTGCCCCGGTCGGCTGCCCGGCCTCCTTCGGCGGCAGCGAGGGCTCAGGTGAGAGCGGTGCAGGCGGCCAACCCGGTCAGCAGCAGCGCGCCCAGCACGGCCTGCAACAGCAGTGGCGGCCCGAGATGCGACCACATGGTGGCGGTACGCGGACGCAGCAGCTGACCGGTGGTCAGGTTGACGATCCGCTCGATCTTCGGCGGCAGGTCGGGGTCGCCCTGGTCGCGCAGCGTCAACTGGACCAGGTCGGCCGGATGCAGCGCGCTCTGCGGCAGGTGCCCGTGCAGCTCGACCTCGTACAGCCGGCCGTCGTCGTCGCGCAGCCGGATCGGGGTGACCAGGTACTCCGGGCCCTTTTTTAGCTCCTTGAACTTGCGTCGGCCGGTGCCCGAACCGGCGGAGAGCGCGGCGCGCACCAGCTTGGCGAGCAGGCCGACCACCCCCGCCGCGGCCAGCACCATCACCAGCACCGGCTGGCCCACCCGTACCTCCCGGGGATAGCCGTCCATCAGGCGGGCGACCCGGGCTGTGAGGATGCGGCCGGTGGGGTGGAGGCTGCGCCGGGAATACGATGTCACGTCCATTTCCACCACCCTGAGTCCGCATCCGTGCACAGATCGTATCGATCCTCCGGGTTGAACGGCGTGAATGAAATCCGGTCACGCGATGACAGGCAGGTGACAAGCCGGGTGAGGCGGGTAAGCGCAGGGCCGAGCTGGAAAGGGGTCGAGCATGCAGCTGTCCTTCCTGCGCCCGCTCTACGACCGTCCCGGGCCGTGGTGCTCGGTCTATCTGGACGCATCCCTGGACACGGAGGATGCACACGCGGCGCTCGATCTGCGCTGGCGCGACCTGCAACGGCGACTGGCCGAGCAGGGTGCCGACGAGCCGACCGTCGCCGCGATCGACCGGGTGATCCGGGGTCACGACCCGATGCCCGGCGACTACGGGCTGGCCGTCTTCGGCACCCGGGGCCGGGTGGTGCTCTCCGAGTACCTGGCCGCCCCGCCGCGCCGTGACCTGGCCGCGTACGCCCCGCTGCCGCACGTGATGCCGTTGCTGGCCCAGCGCGGCGAGCAGGTGGCCTGGGTACGGGTCGTGGCCGACCGCACCGGTGCCGACGCGATGTCGGTAAGCGCCGGTGGCGTACCGCGTCGGGCCCACGTCGTCGGCCGGGAGAGTCACCAGTTGTGTCGGGTCCAGCCCGGCGGCTGGTCGCAGTCGCGCTACCAGCGGGCGGCGATGGAGGCGTGGCACCACAACGCCGGTGACGTCACCGCAGCGACAGTGGAACTGGCCGAACGGGTCGGTGCCGAGGTGGTCGTGGTGGCCGGCGACGTCCGCGCCACCGGCATGATCGCGGCACAGATGCCGGAGCGATGGCAGGACATGGTGGTGCGTACCGACGCCGGCTCGCGAGCCGGTGGCGCGGACCAGACCCTGCTGGACGACCTCACCGTGCAGACCATCGCCGAGGTCGCCGACCAGCGGATCAACGCGGCGCTGGACCGCTTCGGCATGCAGGAGGACGTCGGGGCCGGACTCGATGCCGTGGTGGCCGCGCTGCAACGCAACCAGGTCGACACCATGCTGATCGTGGACGACCCGTCCGCCGACGGCGAGCTGTGGATCGGCCCCGCCGCCACCGACATCGCCACCGCGCCGGGTCAGCTACCCGGCGTCGGCGACCCCGAGCGGGTACGCGCCGACGCGGCGCTGGTGCGCGCCCTGGTCGGCACCGACGCCGAGCTGACCGTGCTCGGCCCGGACGAGGCCCCGCAGTTGACCGACGGGGTCGGCGCGGTGCTGCGGTACGTCGACCCGTCCACGCCGGGACGGGGCGGTGCCTGACCCGCGTCTGGCGGAGACGGCGGTGCCCGATCCGTACCTAACGGAGACGGCGGTGCCCGTCCCGTACCTGGCGGAGACGGACGTGCCCGACCCGTACCTGGCGGAGACGGTTGTCGAGCGGCTCGCGGCCTGGCGGGTGCCACGGGTCTTCGGCGTCGCGGGGGAGCCGGTCGCCACGCTGGTCGAGGCGTTGCACTCGGCCGGCGGGGAACCGGAGTTCGTGTCCGTACGCCACGGTGAGACCGCGGCGTCCATGGCGATCGGGCACGCCCGGCTCACCGGCGGGATCGGCGTCTGCCTGAGCCCCGCCGGCCCGGCCGCGTTCGGCCTGCTGGCCGGCCTCGACGCCGCCCGGCGGGCCACGCTGCCCGTACTGGCGATCATCGGGGCGGTGGACGAGGGCGATGGGGTCGGTGGGGTCTACCAGACGTTCGCCGGGCTGTGCCGGCAGGTGTGGCACGTCGATGACCTGCGGCGTGCTCCGGCCCTGGTGGACGCGGCGGTTCGCGCGGCGCTGGCCGGGCCCGGCCCGGCCTGCCTGCTGCTCCCCGGCAAGTCGGGTCGGCCCCCGGCTCGCACGCAGGTCAGTGTCGAAAGCGCTGTCATCGATCCGGGCCGACCGTCGGCGGTTCCGCAGGTCGGTGCCGGGATGCTCTTCGTCGACTCGGTCGGACCGTCGGCCGTTCCGGACGTTGACACTGCGTCTGACGTCACGGAGCCGCGGCGACCGTCCGTCGTTGCGGGGGTCGACATTGGGTCGGTCGTCGTCGAGCTTTCCGCCCGTGTACCGCCGGAGGCCGCCGTGACGATCGATGGTGATTGCGGCCTCAGCCGCCATGCGTGTCGCCTGCCACCCGGCATCGCCGTACTGGCCTGTGACGCCCACGAGGTGGCGGGCGCCGCGCTGCCGTACGCCGTGGCCGTCAAACTGGCTGACCCGCGGCGGCCGGTGCTCGCACTGCTCACCGACGACGGCATGCGGTCACACGGCCTGTCCGAGCTGGTCACCATCGCCCGGGACTGGCCGCACTGGCCCGATCCGCGGCTGGTGGTGCTGGTACTCAACACCCGGTCCGGCTACCCCGGACGGCAGGTGGCCGACGACGTGCCGTACTCGGGCTGGGCCCGACTGCTGGGCCTGCACGGCGTACGCGTCGACCGACCGGAGCTGGTCGGCGCAGCCTGCGACGAAGCCCTCGCCGCCAACCGCCCCTGCCTCCTCGACCTGGTCGTCACCCCCCACCCCCCTCCCT